>JAPOYQ010000114.1:1087-4688 GCA_026706505.1 Gemmatimonadota bacterium | reverse complement strand
GCGTTGTGGCCCAGTGAGGTGTGAAAAGGCCCAGTGTGGATCAGCCTTTTTATTCCGCAGGCGACGCAGGCTTTGGCCACATTGTACGCACCGACCATGTTGACTTGGAAGGCCAGCACTGGATGCGGCCGGACGACAGATACATTGATCGCCGCGTCCATGCCCTCGCAGGCAGCCAACACTTGCGCGTAGTCAGTAATATCGACAACCCGATTTTCGTGCGGCGGTCCTAACACCTCCGGGATCGGCGCTCGGGGATTTTGCGGCGGCGCGGCCGCTACTTCCGTCATCGACCGGAGATCGGTCACCCGCAACGCGTAGTGGTCTTTGAGTGCGGCAATCGCCGACGCGCCGACCGGACCACCCGCTCCAAACAACACCACCTTGCCTTCGTTCACCGTTGCCATAATGTCCCCTTTAGGCGAATCGCCCGCTCGACGCTACGTGGGCCAGTAACCAGTCGTGTCCTCTGCGCTCGGCGGTAAGGGCTTGGCGCACCGCTTCCACGGCGTCGTCAGCCGTGGTCTCCGCATCCAATTCGCCGAGACGCAAACAGCGCACTTCGATCTGTCCGGTGCGAGCGATCTCGCGACCGACCAATTCGGCCATAAGCGGCGCCAGCGACCTGGCCTCGGCCCGTGGCAAGGCATTCCACTGCGGATCAACTATATATTCTTCTGGATAGTCCCGCACTAAATCGAGGCGACTCAACAGCACTGCTTTCTCAATACCAACGGCACAGGCCGTCGTCAGCGCCACGTAGGTCCCCCGCGCCGCTGCGTCGAGCAGGGCCTGTTCATCGTCGCCAATCGGATCGCCACCCGCCGCGTGGACGATAGCCTCCACGCCAGCCAGCGCCGGGTCTAATGCATCGCGCTGAAGCAAATCGACCTGTCGGTAGTCAGCTAGGTCGCTGGTCTCTTCTGCACCGAACGCCACCACTTCAAACTCCGCGCTCAATCCAGCCGCTAGCAGCGCTCCCCAAGAGCGATCTGCTCCAATTACCGCCACGCGCATAGCATCTCCTCTACCAAGGAAGTCATCGTCCTATTCAGAATCACGGCACTGTTTCAGTGATATTTCTATCATCCAAAAAAGCAACAGGCTCTTCTTCTTTACCATTTTCCCACATAAGGGAATAAAACCAAATGCCGCTCTCACCAATGCAGAAATCTGCGGGAGTAAAGGTCATTTTTGAGTCCAGTGGCGGATCAGACTTTTCGGGATTGTATTCTGCCGGCCAGCCAAATGCCTCACCGACCCATAGCTGTCCTTCGTCATGGAGTTTTTTCGCAAACATCACGATATCTTCGATATTTGGAATGACGACGGGCACAATAGGTGCTCGTTCTCCATTTTGCGTTTGTATTCTAACTTTGACTGTTGCCACGTTTCGCCTGCTCCTTTAGCCATGCGTCCATGATATTTTCTCGATGGGCCATTAGAATCCCTTTGATTTCGTTTAACTCATGGGGACGAAATCGCCTAGCTCGCGCCAACCCAATTGGATCAACCCAATATTTCGCTTCCTTTTCTTGTTTTCTTACATGAACATGGGGCGGTTCGTCAAGGTCTGCCTGATAAAACCAAAACCGATAGCCTCGTATTCCTAAAATAACGGGCAAAGCTTACACCCTGAGTGCGTCCTTATGGTGGAGAACCTCGGGCAATCTGCACCGATTACCGCTACGCGCATAGCATCTCCTCTACCAAGAAAGTTTCTCCGACAAGTTGTGAAAAAAGTACTTATCGTCGAGGTATATCAACCGCGCCGTGTGCTCAGCTTGACCGACGTACACCTCCTGCTCGGGAGCTAAGCTGCATATCTCGCGGCCATCGGCAATGAGCGCCACATGGCTATCTACAGTCTCATCGCTGACGCGCAATCGCACCCGTTTCTCGGCTGGCAAAATCAAGGTCCGCGACGTGAAGTTGTATTCGTTGATACCGTCGAGCAACATGCAGCGCACTTCCGGCATGACCAGCGGCGCACCCATCGACAGCAACAGCCCAGTGCTGCCCGTCGGCGTGCCGACGACCACGCCGTCGCCGCGAATAGTGCGGATTTTGGCGTCGTCAACAAAGACGTCCGTCGAGAGCATTTTGTGATGCGCCCGCAGGGTCACCTCGTTGAAGACCAGACTCTCGCCGCAGGGATGGCGGCAAGAGAGCACCAAACGTTCGCTGACGAAGTACTGGCCATCGACTAAAAGCTGGACGATGAGCGCCAAATCCTTGCGATCCCCAGCGGTCAGGAAGCCGACGGTGCCAAAATTGATCGCCAACACCGGCCGCTGCGGGAAGCGCGCAAAGGCGCGGAGCACCGTACCGTCACCCCCAAGCGCAATGACCAAATCCAAGTCGTCCGGGTGCTCGTCGCCCTCGATAAAACATACTGCAATCCCATGCGGATCAAACAGGTCGCGCACTTCCGCGACCAGATAGTCCAAATCCTGGTCGCGCGGCAGCACCCCAACTTTTTTCAGTTCGAGTTGCACCGACGCCAACCCCGGGGGGCTACTCGGCCCGCGCTTGTTTGCCGGCCTGGGCCTCATAGGCCTTGATCAGCGCCTGAGTCCCCTCTTCGGCGCAACCAGCGCGCTCGACGATGTTGAAAAACTGGTGGGCGATGCTCACGGCCGGCAGGGCCAGCTTGACATCGTTGGCCGCCTGCAAGACCAACCGCAGATCCTTTTGCTGCAAATAGACCATAAAGCCCGGATCAAAATCGCCAGCGGCAATGCGCGGACCTAAGTTGCTCAACTGCCAAGAGCCAGCCGCCCCGCCGCTGATGGCGTCAATGACCTTTTGCACGTCCAAGTCAGAAGTCGCCGCCAGCATCAGAGCCTCGGCCATAGCCATGTTGTTGACCGACACCGCGATCTGGTTGCAGAGCTTAGTCGTCTGGCCAGCGCCATTGGAACCAATCAAGTTGATGTTAGTGCCCATCGCCTCAAAGACCGGCAGACACTGGTTAAAGACGGCCTCGTCGCCGCCGACCATGATCGACAAGGTTCCGTTGATTGCGCCCACATCACCGCCGCTGACCGGCGCGTCGAGCATGGCCACGCCCCGCTCCTGCAAGGCAGCGGCTACTTCGCGAGTGACTTTGGGCGACACCGTGCTCATATCGATGACGACTGCGCCCTCTTTGGCTCCGTGAATCGCGCCCTCCTCGCCCACGAGCACGGCCTCCATATCGGGCGTGTCCGTGACGATGCTGATGATGACATCCGCACCCGTCGCCGCTTCTTTGGGCGAGCCGACGCGCACGCCACCCGCGGCGACGACCTCGTCAACGCGCGGCCGATCGCTGCGGTTGTACACATTGAGTTGATAACCGGCTTTGAGCAGGTTCTTGGCCATGGGCGCGCCCATGATCCCCAAGCCGATAAAGCCAATTGGCGTTTGCCCCGGTGCTGCTGACATGGTTCCTCTCCAATCTAAAACGTGAAAAAGCGATGTCTGTTGTCTTCGATCTCGGCCGTGTCGTATAGGTGCGCGAACCAGTTCTGCACGGCCTCCTGCTCGCGCTGGGCCTGCAGTTGAGCGACGACCTGCTCGCGCTGCGCGTCGAGTTGCGCCTCATCTACCGGCGTCT
>JAPOYQ010000114.1:0-1048 GCA_026706505.1 Gemmatimonadota bacterium | reverse complement strand
TGCTCCTCATCTAGCGGCGTCTTCTCCAGCAGCTTCAGCAAGTAAGCCCCGCGATTGCTGCCTTCGGCGACCTCGATCACTTCGCTGAGCCGGCCCTCTTCCAAGCGGAAAGCCGCGCCGATCACTGCGTTAGCACGACCTAGACCCTCCACCGATTCGGTGCGCGCAAAAGCCTCGGGGGTATGGAACTCTACCCCGGCGTTTTGCGCCGCCTGCGCCAAGGTGGCCCCGGCTCCTACTTCCCGCCGCACAGCTTCCAGCCGAGCTGAGGCGCGGGCGGCTTTTTTGCGCGCGCGCACCAACGGCTCAAGTCGGTCCTTTAGCTCGTCTAAGGGTGCTACGCCCTCAGGCCGCTTGGCCACTAGCTGCGCCACCCACAGCCCCGAGTCGTCCTCGACGACCTGACTAACGGTCCCAGGCTCCTGTTCAAAAAACCAGTTGACGAGCCACGTCGTGTTCGCGCTGATGCCCGGCACGGCTTGGCTCTTGCGCAGGAAATTCGTAGTCGTCGCCTCGGTGCCAGAGGCTGAGAGCGTGGCCGCAAATCCCTCGGCTGTGGCCTGCTCTTGGAACACCTCGGCCCGGCTGCGCAGACTATCTTCAGTCGTGCGCGAGGGCTGGTACCTGAGCAGGATGTGGCGGGCGTGCACCCTCTCCCCGCTGCTTTCCTCCAAGCGTTCTTCCACCTTGATCAGATGCCAGCCATAGCGCGTCTGCACCGGCTCGGAAAGCTCGCCGGGTGCCAAGGCAAAGGCCGCTTCCTCAAAGGGCCCAACCATCTGACCGCGACCAAAAAAACCGAGGTCGCCGCCTCGGGCAGCTGAACCTTCGTCATCGGAGACCACTCCAGCCAACTCGGCGAAATCCGCGCCGGCCTCGATCTCTTGGCGAATTCGCTCAATCTCCTCTTTGATTTCCAGCGAATCCTCTGCGCTGGCCACCTTGGGGAAGTACACGTATTCCAGCTTTACTTGGTCGGGGTGTTCGTAGTCGGCCACGTTCTCTTGGTAGTAGGTAGCCAAATCTTCGTCGGAGACCTCAACCTCGT
>JAPOYQ010000683.1 GCA_026706505.1 Gemmatimonadota bacterium | reverse complement strand
ATCGGGTGACGGATGTGGATGGCGATGCTGTGACGTTGCGTTTCACGATTGCGGTGAATGGCATACCTAGCTTCGGCGATCAGGTCGTAGAAGATCAGCAATACACGGCGGGTGAGGCGGTGAGCTTAGAGTTGCCGGAGGCGGTCGGTGGGAATGTCGCGTTGACGTATTTCTTGGATGGGGAGTTGCCGCCGGGTCTGGCGTTTAACTCCACGGCTCGGACGATTTCGGGTGAGTTGTCGCCCAATGTGTCGTATTCTCCCGAAGGCTATGCGTTGACGTATCGGGTGGCGGATGTCGATGGCGAAGAGCCGGCTCCGTTGACCTTCACGATCTCAGTAAATGGTATGCCCTTCTTTGAGGGATCTATTACGAATCAGTGGATTCCTGAAGGGGAGGAGATGGCCCCGTTGGAGTTGCCTGCGGCTTTGGGCGGCAACGGCGAGTTGACCTATAGCTTGAGTGAGGAGAATTTGCCTCCGGGGCTGGCGTTTGATGCTGCGGCGCGGACGATCTCGGGTTCGCCGGAGCTTCATGTGTCGCATCCAGCCGAGGGATATGAGTTGACGTTTCGGGTGGAAGACGAAGATGGCGATTCGGCTGAGTTGAGCTTCTTCCTGACAGTCGACGGTAATCCTACCTTTTTTGACGCGGTCATTGAGGATCGAATTTTGCGTCAGAATGAGGCGATGGATTCGTGGGAATTCCCTGCGGCTTCGGGCGGCAACGGCGACTTGACATATACTTTAGATATGAATGTGCCGGGTCTGAGCTTCGACGCTGCGTCTCGGACGCTTTCGGGCACGCCGACGCACACTGGCGTGTATCGCTTGGTTTACCAGGTGGAGGATATCGATGGCGATTCGGCTGAGTTGACCTTTCACATAACGGTAGATGGCGCGCCCAGCTTTAGCGGGGATGTGGCCAACCAGACGTACATAGATGGTGAGGCGATTGAAGACTTGGTGTTGCCCTTGGCTTCGGGCGGCAACTTGCTCTCGCTAAATCCGGATGGCGATGTCGTGTTCGCCGAGTTGATGTATACCCTGGATAACGTGCCGCCGGGTCTGACGTTTGACCCCAACCCCATGTCGCCGATGCTTTCGGGCACACCGACGGAGGTCGGAACGTATACGTTGACGTACACGGCCCACGATTCCGACGACAATATGACTGCTGAGGACGCAGCTATCCTTAGCTTCGAGGTTCGAGTGGAAGAATCGGCTACGGACCGTTTTGCGGAGCTCAACGAACAGATCTTGTCCAAGTTCGCATTGGCTATTGCCGATGGAACGAATCGCGCCATCGAAAATCGCCTTGAGCATATGGACAGAGCCGGCGATGTGAATAGGTCTTTTAGCTTCGCCGCTGAGTCTGCCCTTCACGACATGATTCAATCCGGCCGGATCTTTGAGAATCGCCCGGTCAATATGTCACAGGTTGTGAATGGCTCGTCCTTCGCAGTTCCGTTCGGTTTCGGTAGAGGATGCATTGTTTGTCCCGGCAGTCCTACATTCTGGGGCCGGGGAGATTACGGCCAAATGTCTAGCGACGATGGTTCGCTGGATTGGGAGGGCAACCTAAGCCGTGCTCAGATTGGTTTGGACGCCCGGCCAGGTGCCGAAATGCTAACCGGTTTGGCGCTGTCTTGGGCCCAAGGAGCGTTCGATTATACCGCCCCGTTGCTCGGTGAAGAGCGAGTCGACGGTACCTATGAGACTCGCATGTTGAGCCTGCATCCGTACGTCGGGTTCTCGCCAGGGCGGTTGGGGGTATGGTTGACGGCGGGCTTAGGGCGCGGCAACCTTGATATTGACGACCAACAGGGAACCGTAGGCCAGCAGTCGAGCGATACGTCGCTGCGGACTGGAAGTGTAGGGGCTAGCGGTGACTTGCTCTCCGGTGGGCCGACTCAGTTGCGGATCAAGGCAGCGGCTACAACAGCCCAAGTCGAAATCGAGGGTGGAGCAGTCGAGAATGGACAAGGAAACCGGATCGCCGAACAGACGGTGAGTGCTAACCGCTTGAGGCTGGCACTCAAAGCCTCCCATGCTTACGAAGCGGGTATGGATGGGCAGGTGACACCCGAGTTAGAGGTCGCCCTGCGCCAAGATGGCGGCGACGGACTGACCGGGTCCGGCGTAGAAGTTGGCGGTGGCCTGCGCTATGAGGGAGGAGGCTTCACGCTGGAAGCTATGGCGCGGAGCTTGGTAAGTGACGGCGACGACGCGGTCGAGTACCAAGAATGGGGTGCGCATCTGCTGCTCCAGCGCTCGGCTGGTACCGGTGGTCGAGGGTTGTCGTTGCGGGTGATGCCGACCTACGGTACGCAGGCGAATAGCCTGACGCTGTGGGAGCGCAGCGTAGCCGAGATAGCAGACCGGGGTGTTGCGAACGCGCAAGGCCAGCTCAGAGCCGAGGTCGGCTACGGTTTAGCCGCACTTGGCGGTCGGGGAGTATACACTGTATACAGCGGGATGACGCAAGCGCCAGAGCGCATGCAGTTGCGCTTAGGTACGCGCTTTGAGGTGGATTCGTCGATGTCGGTGAGCCTCGAGAGTTCGCGCTGGCAGCGCATGGCCGGTGCCTCGCATGGACTCCTGTTGCGTGGACGCCTGGTTTTTTAATTGACACACACCATGTAGTACACGACACACGCTTCCGGAGCTAAGCTTTGGAAGCGTGTGTCGTGTCATGCTGCCTCTATTTTGCCTTCTCATCCCACCTCACTTCCACAGCCGGGCGAGTACATAACTATTGTGTCCGGCCTACCCCGTTCTGGTACCTCGATGCTGATGAAGATGTTGGCTGCGGGCGGATTGCCGCCCCTAACAGACGGTATCCGCGAGGCCGACGCCGATAATCCCGGGGGATATTACGAGTTCGAGAAGGTTAAGCAGCTAGAAAGAGACACAGCATGGCTCGAATCGGCGAAGGGTAAAGCTGTCAAGGTCATATCCCAATTGCTCGACCAATTGCCGCCTCACAGGCCATATAAAATCGTGTTCGCCCTTCGGAAAATGGACGAGATTTTGGCTTCGCAGCGGGCGATGTTAGCGCGGCGTGGACAGCCCTGCAACCGAGTCTCCGACGCCGAGATGGCCGCTGCCTTCGGTCGGCACTTGAGTGCAGTGCAACAGTGGTTGGCGGGGCACCCGCAAATGAAGGTGCTTTATGTCGACTACGCCGCTGTCTTGCGCGACCCATTTGCCACGAGCCACGAGATCAAGGCCTTTCTCGCTCTCCCCTTAGATGTGCGGCAAATGGCTAGCGTAGTAGATCAGAGCCTATATCGCCAGCGCATAGTCTGACTGCTTGTCGAGTCCCCTTCACACTAACCTTATCGACCAACTGTATGAGTATCGCGCAGATTCGCAATTTCTCCATCATTGCCCATATTGATCACGGCAAATCAACGCTAGCGGACCGCCTGCTTGAAAAAACTGCGACCCTGACCGCCAAGCAGATGCAAGAGCAGGTCCTCGACAGCATGGATTTGGAGCGGGAGCGGGGCATTACAATCAAGGCCCACGCCGTGCGAATGCACTATCAAGTGGCCGACGGTAGCATTTGCCAATTCAACTTGATCGACACGCCGGGGCACGTGGATTTTACCTACGAAGTATCGCGTAGTTTGGCCGCCTGCGAAGGGGCGATATTGGTCGTCGATGCTACGCAGGGTGTGGAAGCCCAAACCGTGAGTAATTTGCTGTTGGCGCTAAATAGCGACTTGGTCGTCATCCCAGTGCTCAACAAGATCGATATGCCCGCTGCTCAGGCCGCAGCGGTGCAGCAACAGGTGCTCGATCTGCTAGGGGGTGAAGCCGAGGATATTTTGCAAATCAGCGCCAAGGAAGGGATTGGGATTGAGGAGGTGATGGAAGCTATTGTCGACCGCATACCAGCGCCAACCGGGCGTCAGCAGGAGCCGTTACGGGCACTGGTTTTTGACTCGCTCTACGACCAGTACCGAGGCGTAATTTGCTTTATTCGAGTCGTTGATGGACGCATTCACAAGGGGCAGAAAATTCGCTTCTACTCCACCGGACGGCTCTACGAAGTCGAAGAAGTCGGCCATTTGGTCTTAAACCGGGTGCCAGCCCAAGCACTTGAGACCGGTGAAGTGGGCTATTTCATCGCTGGAATCAAAGAGCTAGCCGAGGCTCACGTCGGTGACACGGTTGTTGCTGCAGAGGCTGAAGTGGAGCCATTGCCTGGATACCAACCGCTCAAACCTATGGTCTTCAGCGGTCTTTATCCCGTTGTTCCAGAGGACTATGAGGTGCTACGCGACGCCTTAGAGCGGCTCAAGCTCAACGATGCCGCGTTTTCCTATGAGCCGGAAACTTCCCCCGCGTTGGGATTTGGTTTTCGTTGCGGCTTCTTAGGGCTGCTGCACATGGAAATCGTCCAGGAGCGCCTCGACCGCGAGTACCAGGTCGAAATCATCACGACTCTGCCCAATGTGCTCTACGAGATTCTGACCAAGGACGGGCAACTGATCGACGTGGACAATCCCTCTTTGTTGCCGCCTGCTACTGAGATTGACGAGGTGCGCGAGCCGATTCTCGCCGTCCAGATCTTGGTGCCGAGGGAATACATCGGTGCCGTGATGAAAATCTGCACTGAGCGGCGCGGGAGCTATTGTAACACCGAGTATCTCGACGGTAGCCGGGCTATCCTGAGCTTTG
>JAPOYQ010000167.1 GCA_026706505.1 Gemmatimonadota bacterium | reverse complement strand
GGCTTGATTGCCGGTTGTCATATCGCGCAACAGAGCTTGCAGGAGGTGGTTGCCCAGCAGGGTAGGGACGTGTTTGCGAAATCGGTTGATGATCTATGTGAGCTGACTCGCAACGAGCTCACCCGCCGAATTGAAGCCCTGGAAGACGGTGTGTACGAAGCCGCCAGTTGGAATGAATGGAACGACGAAACCTTCGTCGTGCCGTGCAAACTGACGGTGAAGGAAGGGCATCTTCATTTTGACTTCACGGGTGCATCACCCCAAGCACCCCATTTTTTCAACAGCAAGCCTTTCATTGTCAAGGGCGAGCTCGGCGTGGACATCGCCAACGTGCTTTGCCAGGACCTGCCATACAACGGCGGCTTCTTCGAGACCTTCGAGGTGCATTGTCCCGAAGAGAGCATCCTGAATTGCTCACCACCCGCGCCGGTTGGTTTTGGCCACGTGGAGGTTTCCTTTAACGCCGTTGAAGTGGGCATTCGGGCACTGATGCAGGCGGTTGCCGCTTCCGAAGATGTCGAGGCAAGACGCTTTCTTTCCGGCCCTGCAGCAGGTTCAGCGAGTGCGCTGCACACTTGGGCGGGTCTTGGGCTGCAGGGCCAACCCGATGGCTGGCTCATGATGGATGGTGGTGCCAGCGGTGCTTCAGGCGCGAATGATCGGGATGGCAATGATCTGTTCAGCTGGATGGTCAGTGACGGTGGCGCGCTTGAGCTGCCCGACATCGAGGTTGTCGAATCCTGGTACCCCATTGAAATCGAGACTCGAAAGATTCGGAAAATGTCTGGCGGAGACGGCGCAGGTTGCTATCGCGCCGGGGCCGGGCTTGAGATCGAGTACAAGTTGTCGGGTACGGACGCGCTGTTCGGAACCATCTTTGCCAATCGATGCAGGATTCCGCTGATCGGTACAGCGGGCGGTTATCCAGGGGCTCGCAATGTTCTATCCATCCGTTCAGCGGATGGCAGTGTACGACCGCTGAGTGATCATGAATCCGGGTTTAGCCTGCTGCCTGGCGAGCAGTTTGTGTTGCACGTTGCAACGGGAGGTGGTTACGGCGACCCGCTGGATCGTGATCCCTCTTCGGTTGAATATGACTTGCAGACCTTGCGTATCGACGAGGGGGAAGCGCTTGAAATATATGGCGTCGTCGCAGGTGACCCATCCGCCACCGAGAAGAAACGCGCGAGTCTACGAGCTAAGCGACTTGACAAGGCCCGTGGCGCGCTTAAGCCCTGTGGCGAAGTCGATGAGTCCGTCAGTCGCGGAGACCTCTCCGGTTGTGCGCCGCTCTATCCTGGAATCGTGAGAAAGGGCGGCAGAGCCATCAGCGAAAAGACCGGTGGCGTGTTAGCGGTCGCACCGGATCACTGGACCGATGGCTGCCCGCAATTGCGGAACTTCTTGCCTACAGCGGACGGGGTTGAAGCCGTTGGCTACCTAGATCCCGTGGACGGCAGCATGTTGTTTGTCGATGTGGTGGTAGATGGCGTGGAGCGAAGCTTCAGCACCATGCCAGATAGCTGGACGCAGGCAGCCCACTTGGACCGCAAGGAAACCCAACTAGTAGCATGAGTTCAACTCAAAAACCTTGAGGCAATAGACATGAGCAAATATGACCTGGTCATTAAGAATGGCACCATCGTGGATGGTACGCGTTCCCCGCGATACAACGGCGATATTGGCATCTCGGATGGTGTAATCAAACAGATCAGCACCAACATCCCGACAGATCAAGCGGCGGAATCAATCGATGCACGGGGCAAGATCGTGGCCCCGGGCGTGATCGATTCCCACACGCATTATGACGCGCAGCTGCACTGGGACCCGTACTGCACCAGTTCCAGTTGGCATGGCGTGACCACCGTCGTCGGCGGCAATTGCGGTTTTGGCTTTGCGCCCTGCAAGCCAGACCATCAGGAGCGCTACATGCTGATGATGGCGAACACCGAACAGGTGCCCATTGATGCGCAGCGGACAGCCATGTCCTGGGATTGGGAGACCTTTCCTCAGTGGATGGCGCACCTCAAGCAAATGCCCATCGGCATCAATCTGGCCATGTACGTGCCGCTTAACCCTCTGCTGATCTATGTGATGGGTATAGAGGCGGCTAAGTCGCGCATGGCGACGCCCGAAGAAATGCAGCGAATGAAGGATTTGCTGAATGAAGCCATGGATCATGGCGCGATTGGTTTTGCCTTTTCCTTTCACGGTGACCACAACAGCCACTGCGACTACGACGGCACGCCCATGCCGACCGACATCATGGACATTGATATGGTCTATGAGCTGTCGGAGGTGTTGCGAGACCGCGGTGAAGGCGTCATCCAAGCTAATGTTTCCTCGCCCAACGCCGACAACCGACAGGTCGTCGAAGAGTTGGCTCGACGTTGTGGGCGACCGGTGATCCACAACATCGTGATCGTTCTGGATGCGCTTCCTGACTACCACAAATCGCTCCTGAAATGGTTGGACGAAATGGACGAGAAAGGACTTCCGATCTACGCAAGTTCGCTGACACTTCGAGGTTGGAATGAAATCAAGGCCTATGAATTCAACGTATGGGACGTGATGCCCGCTTTTCGCGAGTTCAGCACCTGTGGCGACCTGAGTGCCAAGATCGCCAAGGTGAACGACCCGGAATGGCAACAGCGGCTCAAGGATGAATACACGCCCAGGGAGTTGATGGGTGCCGGCGGCGCGCTCGAGACCTACTTGTTGTCGAACGCGCATGGCGCTGAAGCGTACGCGAAATACGAAGGTCAGAACCTGGAGCGCATTGCTTCTGAGTTGGGCGAACCTGTAGTGGATCTGTTTCTCGGCATCCGCATTGCCACAGACCTTGGAGCGGACTTCGTATTAGCGGGGCAAGCCCTGAGCCGAGATTCCCAGGAAGTTGGGGAAGTGATCCGGCATCAGAGAATCCTCCCTGGCAACTCAGATGGGGGCGCGCACCCGAAGTTCTGGAACGGCGGCCACTACTCCACAGATCAAATCATGTGGATGACGCGGGAAACCGATGAGATGAGCCTGGAAGACTTGCATGCCAAGCTGAGCTTCCTGCCGGCACGTACTTTGGGCTTGCACAACCGAGGTTTGCTGTTGGAAGGCTACGCGGCTGATGTCTTTGTCTACGACTACGACGAACTCGGCTACCAGCGGGACAAGTACGACGTCGACAGCGTGTTGCCGAATGGAGACTGGCGCCGGGTGGTCTACGCCCAAGGTGTCGACGCAGTTGTCGTGAACGGCAAGCAAATCTTGAAACCAGGTATGGAACCCACAGGTAGGCTGCCCGGCGAAGTCGTCGGTTGCGGCGCGAACTGAGGCAAAACACTAAAGTAGAAGAGGATAAACGAATGCCAAAACTAAGCCCTGAAGAACAAGTTGCCTTCTTGGATGAACGTAAAATCGGTTTGAGATTAGGGTGCACGCGCGAAGATGGGAGCCCGATCGTAGTACCTATCTCTTTCCTGCACCAGGACGGTGAAATCTACTTTACCCCACGTGCGAAGTCCGAATGGTTCGGATGCATCCGAAGAGACCCGAGGGTCGCCTTGTGCATCGACGAACTCCCGCAACCCATGCGCAAAATGATTATTGAGGGTGAGGCGGAACTCGTCCATGACCTGGGAGAGGACGATGAGTGGCGGGATCTTTTTCTCACCATGATGAAGCGTTACACCTCCGACGAGGAAGCTGAAGCCTATGTAACCAGCACAGATGATCAGCAGAGAGGCTTATACAAAGTCACCCTTGCCAAATGTCGGATCAAGTCCTGGCGAACGCCGATTGGCGATGAAGACCCCACCGGTATCTGGCATCAGCGCTACTACGCAGACGGCACCAAACTCGCGAACCACTAGTCCGAAAAACACCATGGCCAAGGTAACTTTCGTCACCGATGGCGGTGAGAAGATCGATGTCCAGGCTGAAACCGGGCAATCGCTCATGCAGGCTGCCTATGCAGAAGGCGTGGACGGGATTCTGGCAGAGTGTGGCGGGAGTTGTAGTTGCGCGACCTGCCATGTCATCCTCGATGAGCACTGGATGAAGCAGCTAGGCGAGCCGGAGGGGCTGGAAGCAAACATGCTGGAGTTTGCCGAAGGAGCGTTGGCAACAAGTCGCCTTAGCTGTCAGATTGAAGTGACGGAACAACTTGATGGCATGATCGTTCATGTGGGTGGCGAGGCGCCATCGCGCCCAACCTCCCAAGCATCGCAAGTCATCGAAAAGACCGAGAGCAAGGCTGCAAGCAGCTCGGATCACGACATTTTTTCCTTGGAGGATCCGCAGTTCTTTTTGGATCCAGCGCGCCATGAGATCTTTGCCGATCTACGCAAAAACAATCCCGTTTACTGGCGCGCTTTGGGAGAACATGAAGGGTATTGGGTCATTTCCCGATACCAAGACATCGTCGCGATTTGCTCGGACCCAGCCACCTATTCCTCGGCGCAAGGTGCCTTTTTTACCGGCAATGATGATCCAACACTTGGTGCAATGCTCACGACTGACCCGCCACGGCACAACCAAATGCGCCGCGCTGTCTCCGGCTTCTTCGCCAACGATTCGCTGAGAAGCCTGGAAGATTGGCTAAGGGACGAGTGCAAGTTGTTGGTTGAATCGGCTTTTCAACCTGGGGGTGTGGAATTCGTCTACGACGTGGCCGCGCATTTGCCGTTGAACGTCATCGGC
>JAPOYQ010000536.1:3492-4695 GCA_026706505.1 Gemmatimonadota bacterium | reverse complement strand
CTGGCGAGTCTTCTGGCTGGCGACGTGGTGTACTACCGGCTAGTCAGGGCACGAGTGGTGTATTCGCCGACCGCCCGGCGGCTACTCCCTTGGAGCAACGAACAACGGCGCGACGCCTATGGCGATCTCTTTCTCAGAATAGAAACGACTGCCGACCGCATCGTGCGCTGGGACCGCCGCGTCCAAGCCTATAGCTCGGACTTGGTGCCCAAGGGGTTACACGAGGTCTTAGGTGGGGGCGACATGGTCGAACAAACGGTGATCAAACCAGAAAATAAGGCCATCGTGCGCGGCCTATCGGGTGGCATTCTCGGTGGGCTGTTCTACATCTTCTTCGTTTTGTGATCTTCAAAACCGCTGGATGTGTCCGGGGTCCTGTTCTTGGGGCCGTCCGTGCAGAGGGCACGTGCTCGGCAGTACTTCGCCAGCGATGAAGATCTCCTCTTTCTGCTCGGGACAAAAGCGGGTCGCGATCTTGTTGGAGTCGTTGCAGACCGCGCGGCGTACAACGAGATCCTCTGGTTCATCGAACCCGCGGTTTCTCAGACCGCGATAGGGTTCCACGCTCGCATACACCTCCTTCATAAACTCCGCCCACAACGGCAGGGCCGCCGAAGAGCCAGCCTGTTTCGGCCACAGGCGCAGGCTGGGGTCGTCTAGCCCGACCCAGACCCCAGCTACGAGATGGGGCGTAAAGCCGATGAACCACGCATCCGTGTAGTCGTTGGTCGTGCCAGTTTTGCCAGCAGCTTGCGGCCGGAAGCCGTAGGTCGTGCGGATGCGACGTCCGGTGCCGCCGACTTCATCGACGGCCGAGCGCAGCATGTCCGCGACAACCACGGCCACGGCCGGCCGCAGCACCTCCTGCTTGCGACCGCTTTCCTGCACAAAAAAGACATCTCCATCCTTGCGCTCCAAGCGGCTGATGGCCATCGGCTCGACGTAGATACCTTTGTTGGGGAAGACCGCGTACGCAGCTACCATGTCGAGGAGTAACACTTCGCTCGTACCGACGCCGATGGAGGGGATGGCCTGGATGGGCGTGGATATGCCCATGTTGCGGGCATAGCTCCGAATCAGGGCTGGGCCGATCTCGTCGGCCAGCTTAATGGAGATGAGGTTGCGCGACTGTTTCAGCCCTTCGCGCAGCGTCATGGGACCCTTGAACTTCTTGTCGTAGTAATACGGGACACAAACATTTTA
>JAPOYQ010000536.1:0-3482 GCA_026706505.1 Gemmatimonadota bacterium | reverse complement strand
AACTTTTCGTGTCTGTAGTCCCAGAGCGTAAAGGCATTGTCGTCGAGCACATCCACCGCAAAGCGATTGTTGTCGATGGCGGCCGTGTACACGAAGGGCTTAAACGCAGACCCAGGCTGCCGCTGGGCCTGGGTGGCGCGGTTGAATTTGCTGTGGCCGAAGTCGCGGCCCCCAATCATGGCCAAGATGTGGCCGGTGGCCGGATCCATAGCCACGAAGGCGGCTTGAACTACGGCCGAGTCGCGTACGCTCTGGGTCGCCCTTACGGCCGCTAGGTACTTATCCACCTTTTCCTGCACCTTGCCTATTTCAGTATCAAAGTGTTTTTCGGCGATCTGCTGCAAGCGCGAGTCGAGCGTAGTGTGGACCACAAAGCCCTCGCGATAGGTTGCCATGCCAAATTCGCGCTGCATCTGCTGGCGGACGTGCTCGACAAAGTATGGGGCTATGCCATACGTCTCCTCGTGGCTACCCCTGCGAGTGGCGATGGGTTTGTTGCGTAGAGAATCGCGCTCAACTGGCGTAATCGCGCCGTTGTCGGCCATGCTGGCCAGCACCAGATTGCGATGCTTGCGGGCGCGTTCGGGGTGGCGTAGAGGGGTGCGGTTATTAGGGCCAGGAAGCAGTCCGACGAGCAAGGCGCTCTCTTCGAGCGCAAGTTGATCAACTTCGCTGTCAAAGTACAGGCGCGCCGCCGACTTGATCCCGTAGGCACCGTGACCGAAATAGACCGTGTTGAGGTACATAGTCATTATCTCGGGCTTGGTGTACAGGCGCTCGATTAAAACGGCGGTGATCTGTTCGCGGATCTTGCGCGCGTACGTGGCCGCCACATCCGCAAAGGAAGCGCTACTGCGCTGAGTGCCAACTTCGGCGAAGATATTGCGGGCGAGTTGCTGGGTAAGCGTGCTGGCCCCTTGACCGATGAGGCTCCGGTCCTTGAGGTTGGCCAGCAGCGATCCAGGGATGCGGTAGATATCAATGCCCCAATGCGAATCAAATCGTCGGTCCTCAACCGCGAGTAAAGCCGCCCGCATGGACGCGGGGATTTCCTCATAGGTGACCATTTCGCGATTTTCTTCGAGGAAGTCCTGCAAGTGGCGGCCATCGGCCGAATATACGTTGGTAATCCGCTTGGGTCGGAAGCTCCAAGCGTCGATGTCGGGCAAATTGTCGTTGAGGATCAGATAGCCACCTACGCCGACAACGGCGTACAAGGCGAGGAAGCAGGCGGTGTAGATCAGCAGCCTCTTGAGCATTGAGAGGCTAAAGACACCTTTTACTTTTTCTACTACCCTGTCCAGAAGCCCTTTATTCACATTGCTCAGTAAGAGGCTAGGCACGCGTTTCGCTCCTTCTACTACCCTGCCCGGAAGCTCTTCATTCATAGTAGCCCTTGACCCAGCGCGTGTTGTATTCCTGCACGTACTCTAGGTGCGCGCTAGTTTGCGGATAGTGCTCGCTCGCTGGGTACGGGTAGCCGGACATGCCGTGAAAGGGCAGCGGCCCGACCGTTAGCGAGTGCGCCGAGTGCAAGTCCATGTCCTTGCCGAAGCCATCGGCGTACAGCAAAAACGAGCGCACGAGACCAGCCGCGGGCGGCGGCAAGGCGGCGAATTCAACGGTCAACTCGTCGCCGTGGAACATGATGACAAAGCGGTCGTCAATGTCCTCGACCAACTCCTCCACCGGACCGAAGCGGGTGAAGGCTCCGGCGTGGGTGCCCCAAGGCGCTTCTAACTCCAATTGATCGTAGTGATAGCGAAAAGCAAAGGTGCCCTTGATGGACGTATGGGCCGGGTAGCCGCGCCAGTGGAGGTCACTCTGCGCCGGTTGCAGGCGGTGAACCGCGAGGGGGACATCCGCAGCGTCGCCCACCAGAAACTGGTCCCGGTAGGGGGCAGGTTTGGTCTCGAGCCGCAGCCGGTAGTCGTCGGACGGGAACAAGCCCGCCAAGTCGAAGAGCGCGTGTTTGGGCAGACCCGCAGGACAACCCATATCCGCGCTGACTTCGATCCACCCCCCCTCGCCATCAGCTACGGACAAACGCGGCGGATACAGCGACAAGCCGCGCTGCGCGGCGCTCCAATTGGAGGTCGAATGCGCGTAATCGACCCACCCATAACCGAGCAAGACCGGATGGGCGAATTCGGACAGGTCGCCCAAGTTCAGCTCTAGCGCATGGTCTTCGGCATAGCCGTGTATGTCGAGCCGGTCAAACCCGTCGTACCACTCGTCGTCGATCTCTTGCAGAACGGCCAACACGTCCGCGCCCCGGTGGTCGCGGGCGGCCACCGGCGGACGTAGCCCTTGCAGGGGATACAGTTTGAATTCTGGATAGGGCGGCGCGGAGAGCAGGCGCTCGTTGGGATAGATATCGAATTCAGGTGGATGATCGACGGCCACGAGTTCGAGGGCATCGACGTAAATGATTTCCTCTAGCTGGTTAGCTAATTGCAAGACATAATGGCCGTCTTTGGGGGCCAGCGGCCCCAACCGAACGTACTCGTCAGTGTCGGGCTGATAGTACTGACCTGGGGCGGTCAAATAGCCAATAATGGCCCCCCCGAGAATGTCGGTGACAAAGCGATAGCGCTCGCCGTCCCAAGCGTAGAGGATGGGGCACGAGGTCCCCTTGCGGTCGAGTTCCGTCAACTCCAGCCGCTGTCCAGCCCCAGTCGCCAATTCGGTCTGGCGCACGCCCCCGGGCCAGAGGATGCGGATGAATTCGACCGAGTCGCTCTGTGCCAAGCCGAAGTGGAGCACGCCCGCGTACCCTTCGCTGCGGATTTCGCGCTTTTGGAGGCGGTGGGTGGTTTTCACCTCCACCTTGGCCCCGACGCCGTCGCGATTGCTATTGAGCCCTTGGGCGGCGATCTCGATCCAGTTCCCCCCCTCGCTTTGATTGTGCAGCACCCGGCCATCCGTCCAAATATCCACGCGGCCATCGCCGTTGAAATCAGCCACGAGCGCTGCTCCACCCGGCTCGTCAATCGGGGATTGCGGATGGAACTGGCCGCCGCCATACGCGAGCGGTTGCAGCCCCTCATCCTCGCAGGCGAGCAAATCGAGGTCACCGTCGTTGTCGAAGTCGGCGGGAATCAGTGCCCGTCCGCTAGACGCCGCCGTTGCCTCGGCCCGGACGAAGGTGCGGCCTGCTTGGTTGATATGCGTTTCCACGGTACCGTTGGCCGCGATCGCCAAATCCATATAGCCATCTTGGTTGAAATCCTCGACGGCCAAGCCCGCGCCCTGCACGGCACCCAAGCCCAAGGCGTCAGCGATTTCCGCAAACGTGCCGTCGCGATTGTTGGTTTGCACTTGCAGGCCCTCGGCTGAGAGGAGGACTATATCCACGTCGCGGTCTTTGTCGAGGTCGGAGAATGCAGCGCGATCAGCCGCGACCGGACCGACCGGTTGGCCCGTAGCGACAAAGCGGGCCTCTCCGTCGTTGGCCAGCAGCGAGACGCTCGAACCGAGCA
>JAPOYQ010000311.1 GCA_026706505.1 Gemmatimonadota bacterium | reverse complement strand
AGGCCGTTGACGACTTGGCCGTTGAGCAGACCGGCAACTTCGAGAAAGCGGAGAAAAGGAGGTAGCCGGCGCACCAAGCCCTCTTCGCTGATTTCCTCCTTGATATACGTATGGACATAAGCCTGCAGCAGGTCGGCGGCGTACCGTCGGTCTGCTTGCACGAGGGGCAAAAGGCCCCATTGCAGGGAGAACTCGGCGTCGAAGTCGGCACCCAACTCCCGCTGGGAAAACGGTGCCATAAGGCGGGTCAGCGCGCGTCCACCGAGCAGGTTGACGCCGCCGCGCCGCAACGTGCGCGCCGATGAGCCACAGAGGGCAAAACGCCAGCGCCGCGTTTCTAGCAGGCGATGCACTTCGTCTAAGAGAGCGGGTACTTTCTGGATTTCGTCAAGCACGATCCACGAATCCACCGCCCTATCGCCGACCAGTGCCTCTAGGTCGTGGGGATTATGGGATAGCTGCAGATAGAGGGCCGCGTCGAGCAAATCGAAGAAGGCGGCATTGGGCAAGACCTGACGCAGCCAAGTGCTTTTGCCCACCCCACGCGGACCAAAAAGAAAAAAGGAGCGCTCGGGCAATTCGAGCAGACGCTGTCTTGAGGAATTTTGCACATTGCAAACTTACGGAACAACCGTAAAAAAACAATGCAAACTTACAGAATAACTGTAAAAAAACAATGCAAAATCACCACTGCTGCCCCAGCGGCGTCAGCACCAGTTCATCGACATTGACCCCGCGCGGCTGCGCCAGCACAAAGCACACAGCGTCGGCAACTTCATCGCGGCTCAAGCGACAACGCCGGCCACCTTCATCCAACGACACCGGATCGGGACTAGCCACCGCGCCTAGGGTGATTAACCCGACGTGGACTCCCTGCTCCGCTGCTTCCCAGCGCAAACTCTCGCACAGCCCACGCACCGCAGACTCAACCGCCGCATAGAGCACTGGCGGCCGCGCGCGGATCAACCCCTGTAATCCGTTGATATGCAGTATCCGCCCACCGCTTTGCATCAGCACCGGCAGAGCGGCACGCGTAATCTGCAACGCGCCGCTTACATCCGTATCGACAAAGGCGCGCAGGTCCTCGTACCTGACCTCGGCAAGCGGCTCCTCCACCCAAGTCCCGGCCGCATTGACCAGCGCGTCGAGGCTCCCAAACGCTTCCACCGACTCTCGCACCGCAGCTTCGCAATCCGCAACAATACCCACATCTCCCGGCACTGCTACCGCGCCGTCCAACTCAGCGGCGATAGCCTGCACCCGCTCCGCGCGCCGCGCCATCAGCGCAACTCGGTGCCCGGCCTCTGCCAGCCGCCGTGCGATAGTCTCGCCAATGCCAGAACTGGCACCTGTAATAAGTGCATTCACTGCGAGGTATCTCCTGATAATCTGTCAACCATTCAGATAAATATATATGGTCTCCGTCGCACGGCGAGACTCAACGTGCCGCTTCAAATCGACCCATCGCTCAAAGCCATATTCGCGAGCAATGACCAGTTGGGCGTTTCTCAAGGAGAACTTGGTTTGAAAAATCTCGTCGTCCGTCTGCTCGGACAAATGCGACAAGGTTTGCCTGAGCCGCTGCGCGCTGGTGGGGTCGGCAGATCGGTGGTCCTTCAGCAGGCTTTTGGCTTGCTTCTTGAGTTGTTCTAGGTTGGGATTGGGCGGAAGCGCAGCCGAGGACATACACACTCCTTTCGCAGTGCTTAGCGCTACTCTTCTATACCCCGGGGAATCGGCAAGTTCGCGAGCAACTGGGTAATTTTCCAATCCCCTGACCTGCGACTCAATCCCCAAAATACATATCGCTTCATGCTGTGGATCGCCGAGCCTTTTTCGTGGGAGACAGAGACCGTCTCCTCGGTCAAGGCCAGGGCTGTCAACCCGTTTTCACCTAGATTGGTGTAAATCACGCGCCGATCGATGGTATAGTTCGCATACGTCAATCGCTTTTTCAGCCAAGCCTCAAATTCCTCGGCGTCGCTGAACGCGATGCGCCACTTAGTTCGGTCCATCAGGTGATAGGCGTCGTAGGTGACGAAGTCCTCATCAACGGCCGCCACTATGGCCCCGATGTCTTTGCTTTGCCAAGCCTCGGCTTCCCGCTCCAATATCGCCGCGATGTCCGTCGCGCTCGCCGCGGGGGCAGGCGCTACAGCCGTGGTATCTGCGATATTTTGGAAGACGCTGACAGCGCGCCAGTGGTCATCGTCTTTGGTAAAGGTCCACAGGCGATACATGTCGAGGGGTCGGCTAGTACCGCTTTGCCGATCGATGACCAGACCAGAGTCTTGAGTAGCGACGATGGCCTTGTCGTTGCGGGCGAGAATAAACAACACCGTGCGGTTGAGATCGTAGCGCCGGTGTTCGAAATCAGCGACTAAGGCGCGAGCCAAGGCCGCTCGGTTTTCGCGGAGCACGGTCCACCCTCGTGGATCCGCCGAATGATGCCCTTCATAAACGACGACGTGATCGGCATAGGCTTGGATGGCTACGTCTGCATTTCCCCGCCGATGGCCGGATTTTTCAGTGCTCAAAACCTGGCGGATCAAGACCGTCTCGGGCGTTTCCGCAGCCCAGACTATACCTCCTAAAAAATTCAGTGCGACGAGGCAGGCGATGAATCGGTTTTTTCTTACTGCCGCTCCGTTCTCGGTGGAGGCGGAGATAAAACGGGTGAGGGTAGGGCTTGCAGCAGGATAAATCCGAGAATATCGCTGCATGTGATCTCCATTCGTTGCGCCTGATGTCCGCGTAGATCAGGCAGAAAAGAGTACACAGCAGGAGATATTCCGAGAGAGGTGGGCTTGGCCCTTTTGGCGGACTAGGGGGCTCCCTTAAAGCACCTATTCCGCAATCAAAAAGAGCAGTACAACCATGTCAAGAATACTTTTCGGTGCGACGAAAATTCAGATAAATCTAGTCGTGATCTGCCCAACGAGCGCCTCGCCCCGAGCGTAGCGATCGAGATTGTCCGCGGCCAGACGCGCTCGCTTGCGCGAGGTGCCGTCGGTCGAACCGGCGGTGTGGGGCATGGCAAACACATTGGGCAATTGGAAAACAGGGGCCGTAGCGTCGGGCGGCTCCTGAGCGAACACATCGAGCCCAGCCCCACTCAAGCGACCGTCCACAAGCGCCTCGTACAGAGCATCCTCATCGACAAGCGCCCCTCGCGCCACGTTAATCAAGCACGCGGTTTCCTTCATCAGGCCAATGCGCCGCGCATCGATAGTATGCCGAGTCTCCGGCGTCAGATGCAGGTGCAACGACAGGTAGTCGCTCTCGGCCACCACGCGGTCGACGTCCTCGGGTCCGCCGAGAAATTCGGGTTGGATCTCGGCGAGGATTTCCTCTTCAATCGGGCGGATGTCGATGCCCAAGATCCGCAGACCAAAGGGCTTGGCCCGGCGCGCCAAATCTTGGGCACTCGCGCCAAAACCGATCAGGCCAAGCGTCAGACCCTCCAGCTCGACGCCCGTAGGCACGTACATCTTGCCAGCGTCGAAGTTCCGCCGCGCCTCTCCGTAGCGGTGGGCGTGCATGAGGATGAACATCATCGCACTCTGGGCCAACGCCACGCTGCTGAGCTGCCCGGGACAATGGGCGAGCAGCAGTCCAGTACTGAGAATCCCCTCGACATCGACGTGGTCGAGGCCGGTGGTCTGGACCTGGAGGAATTTGACGCCAGCGTCGGCCGCAGCGGCCAGCAGGTCCGGGCTGATATTGCCCCCTAAATCGACGATAGCTTCAATGCCCGCCATTTGAGGCGCGGCCGGCTGGGTCCGGTCGAAGATGCGGAGGTTGTGGCGGGCACTTACGGCCTCAATCACATCGGTCGTCCAAGGCGAGGCGATCGCAGCGACCGGATGGGGCAGAAAGAGGACTTCGAGCCGTCGCATGCCTAGTACCCCAATTCGGCGCGGACGCGCGCCATCTGTTGGCAGCCAGCCGCGAGAAACGGCTCGTCGCCACCAGCGAGAATCAGCGAGAAGCCGTCGTCCATGGCGCGTTGGATTGCTTGCGGGTCGCTAGCCGGGCGATAGACCCCAATACCAGCGGGCTTGCCAGCGCGGCGAGCGGCCGCGGCGAGCTCGGCCTGGGCGTCTTGGAAAACAGACCCCTCGTAGTCAAAGGGCACCCCCAGCGAGATCGACAGATCGACCGGGCCGATGACGAACGTGTCGACGCCCTCAACGGCGAGGATTTCGTCGATATTGGCAACCGCCTCGGCCGTCTCAATCAACGCGATGAATATCACCAAGTCATTTATCTCCGCGAAGTATTCGTCAGTGCGCAACCCGTACTGGGCCGCCCGATGCGGTCCGAAACCGCGAATGCCAATCGGCGGATAGCGGCAGGCGCGAGCGCCTTCTGCAGCTTGGGCAGCGGTGTTGACGAACGGAGCGAGAATGCCCAGCGCACCCATGTCGAGGTAGAGGCGAATCTGCTCTTCGTCGATGCGCGGCAGGCGGACGATGGGCGTGGCCGGGGTATTGCCAATGGCCTGCAATTGCGCCTGGATGCCAGTGGGGGTCTGCGGCGCGTGTTCCGAGTCGACGACGAGGAAGTCGAAACCAGAATGGCCGCAGAGTTCGGCAATGGCCGGAGAGCCAAAGCGGAGTTGGGTACCAAAAGCGGGTTTGCCAGCGGAGAATTGGTCTTTAATGCGATTGTGCATGTAGCCTCCTAACAAACGTT
>JAPOYQ010000163.1 GCA_026706505.1 Gemmatimonadota bacterium | reverse complement strand
CCCACGATAGAAATACCCGCAAGAGGAAGGGAATTATGCCGAATCCTACGACGAATGCTGATAATCTACCATCGATCCCACTGACGGAAGACCAACGCTATCTCTTTGATACTCGCGGGTGGCTGCTGATTCCCGGCGTCCTCAGCGAATCAGAGATTCAAGAGATGCGCGCGTTTTGCTACCAACTCAAACAGGAACCAAGATCCATTCCCGAACACCATCGCTATTCCATCGGCGGTCCCTTAGAGAGTCTAACCGATCATCCAGTTGTCTGCGGATTCATGAACGAATTCTTGGCTTCGGCCTACGCTAACGAAAACTGTTATGGATTTCGGTTGGAAGGCACGTTTCTAACCATTCGTGCGAACGGACACGACGCTTTCCGACCACACGGGGGACGTGGGATGCTCAACTTTCCCGGTAACTCGCATACCTACCATCTGCACTACGACAAGGCACACAGCGGGTTGACGCGCGTGGTCTGGGAACTCAATCCGGTGCAAAAAGGTTGTGGTGGAACTATGTTCCTCACCGGCAGCCATAAGGGGGCGTTTCCCGCTCCCAAGTCAACGGAGGATCGCAACTCCGCATTGTGGGAGGATTACACCTGTCCCGCAGGCTCCGTGCTTATCTTCACGGAGGCGATCACGCATACCGGTGCCAAGTGGACTGACAAAACCGTTGATCGGGTCGCAATTTTCAACTGCTATAATACCGTTGGCAACAAGTGGCATAGGTGGGAGCCACATCCGCAGCACCTAGAAGAGATGTCGTTTAAACGGCAGACGCTTTTCCGACCGGTTCACTGTCAGGATAATGCGCCGACTTTGGATGCGGTATAGAAACATCAGCAGCTTGTTAAAACGTCTGTATTTGGTCGAATATAGGAAAAACAGCTATC
Organism: Gemmatimonadota bacterium; assembly: GCA_026706505.1. The sequence continues at coordinate 3,809 of JAPOYQ010000163.1, read as the reverse complement.
TTGTCGGAAAAGGCTTGTTTCCTTCTGTAGATAAGTGTTCGGATAATAAAGCAGGATGTTGATTATGACTAAAGTCACCTTAGAATTGCCGGATGAAGTGTTCTCTACTTTACGTCGCTCGCCAGAGGAGTTCGTCGCTGAACTGCGCCTAGCCGGGGCTATCCACTGGTATGAACGAGGGGTTATCTCGCAGGAAAAGGCTGCCCATGTAGCCGGTCTGGATCGCACCGACTTCCTCATGGCTTTAGCTCGAGAGCAAGTGGATGTCTTTGCGATGGATATCGACTCATTGAAGAGCGAACTAGATCGTGGCTGAAAAACCAGCCGTCAATGCTTTACCTCTCATATTCGTCCCATCCTACCTATCAAAACGCCGCCTCATAAAGCCGCAGAAAGTCCGCTTCTTGTAAGGGAAGTGGGTTGAAGGTGCCGGTCCACTGCCCAGCGGCTTCTTGGGCCATGGTGGGTAGATCGCTTGCGGCAACCTGACAATCGGCGAGTCGGCGCGGTAGCCCTGCCATAGCACACAATTCTTCGAGATGGGCGGCGAGCGCGAGGGCACTGCCGTTGAGTTGGATGTCCGCGCAAAGTTCGCCGTATAGATCGTCCACTACTTGGCCGTTCAACCGGATCACGTGCGGCAGCATCAGAGCTACAGCCCGACCGTGGGAGAGTGGGTAGCGGGCGGTGAGGGGGTTGGCGGTGGCGTGGGCGGCACCGAGCATGGAGTTTTCGATGGCAGTGCCGGCTAAGTGGGCACCTAAAAGCATGGCGTCGGCAGCGTTTTGGGGATCGGCGACAGCCGCTTCGTAGTGGGGCGCTAGCAACTGCCAGGCTTGGCGGGCGAACATTTGCGAGAGGGGTGTGCGGCGGGTGGAGACGTAGCTTTCGATGGCGTGGGCGACGGCGTCGATACCGGCGTCGGCGCGTACGCGCTGGGGGACGCTGGTCAGCACGTTTGGGTCGAGGATGGCGATGTGGAAGCGCGCTTTGCGGTCGCCGCAGGCCATTTTGGCTCCTGTGTCGGCGCAGGTAATCAGGGCGTAGGATTGGGCCTCGCTGCCCGTTCCGGCTGTGGTGGGGATGCCGATGGAGGGCAGCATGGGTTGGGCGGCTTTGCCGTAGCCTTGGTAGTCCTTCATTTGGCCGCCGTTGGTCAACAGAAAATTGATGCCCTTGGCGCAGTCCATAGCGCTGCCGCCGCCCAAGGCGACGATCAGGTCGATGGGGCCGTGGGTACGGGCGTAGTGGACGCCGGCGGCTACGTGTTCGGTTGTGGGATTTTCTCCTACGGCGGAAAAAGTGGTTGTCATTAGGCCGGCGTTTTGTAGCGCGTGATGGGCCTGTTCGGCGAGGCCGGCTTGGACCAGGCCGGGGTCGGTTACGAGTAGGGCGCGGGGGCCGGCCAATGCGTTGGCGAGGTCGCCTAGCTGGTCGAGGGTTCCGGCACCAAAGACTATGCGGATGGATGGATCAAAGTCGAAGGGGGTCATCCGGCTCTGCGCTGCAAGGCGCGCTGCTGGTAGAGGAAGTCGAAGAGGTTGCCCTCGTGTGGCTGATCCCAAGCGATTTCGTGAGTGGGGATCGGGCCGAGGTTGAGGCGTTCGATGTGAGGCGCGGCGAGCAGTTGGCGCGTTAGACTCTCGTCCTCGGTGAGGGCGGTAGCTACCAGCGTTGGGCCGATGCGTGTGACCACTTCTTCTTGTGGGACTTCTACTACCGAAGCGAACGGAAAGAGGTATTCGGTGTTGGCCAGCGGATGTTGCCAGTCGGGGGTGTGGATCAAGGTCGGGTTGAGGAAAGTGCAGCCGCCGACCTCGGCGATGCGTTCGCCTTGGCCTCTGGCTGTATCTGTCGCGTCACCGAGTTGGGCGTCGATTAGGGTTGAGAACTGGTGCGCTACTGCGGGGTTGGAGAAGGCGGCGATTTGGGCTTGGGGGTCGTCGAGGGGGCGAGCCTGGATTTGGCTCAGGCGCTCGCCGAGGGCGGCGGCGATTTTGCGGCCGTGGGCGGGCACCCAGATGCCGGAGGCGTTGAGGCAGGAGCGGCCCCCGTTGGAAGCGATTGAGGCGACCATGAGGTCGAGGTAGTGCTCCCAGTGGTCGATTTTGTCTGATCCGATGATGATTTTGCTGCGCCCTGGTCCGTGTAGTTGGATGCGGGCGTCGTCGCGCCAGGGGGCAACGGTGGGACCGCCGCCGAATAGCAGCGAGCGACCGCAGCGGAGCAGGATTTCGGTGCTGCCGCCGTGGTCGGTTGGGTAGTAGCTCAGGGCTTGGGGTGGGCAGCCGGCTGCAATCAGGGATTGGGCAATGCGGTAGGGCGTCCACGGTTCTTCGCGGCCCGGCTTGAGTACCAGCGGAGTCTTGAGCGGGATAGCTGGCAGCCACAGTGCGTGGACGCCGGGCGAGTTGCTCGGCAGGATGCAGCCGAGGGCTTGGGCGTGGGACGCGAAGTGGAGCGGACTTGGGCCGTCGTCGAGGGCGGTTAGGTCTAAGCCTCGGGTTAGGCCGCTGAGCACGGCGGGCATTTCAATGCCGACGCGGTGGATTTTGTCCATGTTGGCGCGGGCCAGCGACTGTGGCAGGCCAGTGGTGGCCGAGACTTGCGCGACGTAATCGTCCGGGGTTTGGCCGTCGTCGCCCAAAGGCAGCTCGGCGTGCAAGAAGAGGTCGGCGGCTCGTTGGCAGATGGCGACTAGTTCGGCGACGGTGAGGGCTTGCAGTGCTTGGCGATTGCGCTCTTGGGCGGCTAAGTCGCGGGCGATTAGGCCTCGGTTGGCTTGGCTGACTTGGGTTAGGGGTTGGCCGGTGGCGATGTGGGCGACAGCGAGGCGGTCGAGGCTGGTGTAGGGCTGGCCGGCGCGGAGGATAGGTAGGTGCATGAGTTTGGATTTTGGGTTAGAGTTGGAGTAATCACTTGCAATCTATAATCTATAAATCTGTAATCGCAGAACAAAACTCGGGGGCTTGATCGATTTATGTTTAATCTGCGTTTCAGGTTCGTCGTCTTGGCTGCCATCTGCATCGCGAATCAACTGTCGCTGTCTTTTCTAGACCGTGCGGCTGCGCAGGATGATTCTGACAGGATTTATCAACTTGAAGAAACTGTTGTCACTGCGGAGCGGATGGAAAACTCGCTTTTTGAATCTACTGCTGCTGTGTCGGTGCGTACCAGCGCTGAGATGGAGTTTCTGCCACTGAAAAACCTCGCGGATGCGCTGGAGACTTTGCCGGGGATTTCGTTTTTGCACCGCGATGGACTGGGGCGGGACCCGTTGGCAACGCTGCGCGGTTTTTACGGTGGCGGTGAAGCAGAGTATCTGCTGGTTCTGATCGATGGGAGGCCGATCAATGAGCTTGAGAAAGGGTTGATGAATTGGAGTGCCATTCCGCTTGCGAGTATTAGCTCGATTGAATTTCTGCGCGGGGGCGCGTCTTCGCTGTACGGCGATGCTGCGATTGGTGGCGTTGTCAACGTTGTTACTTCTGGCGAGCATGCACCTCTAACGCAGATTTCAGCAACGGGTGGCAACTTTGGGTCACTTGGCGCACAGGCGAGAACAAGTGGTCTTTGGCATGGGCGCGAGTATGTGGCCTTTGGATCGGGGGAGCGGTACGCCGGGTTTCGAGAACATGCGGACCGCGCGGCAGAAAACCTTGGGGGTTCCTTCAAGTTGCTGCAAAAACCCAACGGTTCACTTGCCGTTTCAACGACGCATCACTTCCAGCAATTTGATGAACCCGGCCCGTTGACCGGCGCTGAGTTAGATGACGACCGCTCCCAATCGACACCGTTCTATAAGTTTG
>JAPOYQ010000862.1 GCA_026706505.1 Gemmatimonadota bacterium | reverse complement strand
CAGGCCGCCTAAAACCCTCGTCAGGAGAACGTTTCATGACTACAATTCGCTGGGGCATCATCGGCTGCGGCGACGTCACAGAGGTAAAGAGCGGCCCCGCCCTGTACAAGACTCGCGATTCCGAACTGGTAGCGGTCATGCGCCGCGACGCAGACAAAGCCCGCGACTATGCTGCGCGCCACGGCGTGCCCAAGTGGTACGACCAAGCCGACGCACTCATCGGCGACCCGGATGTCGATGCGGTCTATATCGCAACGCCTCCCGACACCCACGCGCACTACACGGCCCAAGTCGCCCAAGCCGGCAAACCTGTTTACGTCGAAAAACCAATGGCGCGCAACCACGGCGAGTGTCTGGCGATGATCGACGCCTGCCACCGGGCCGGAGTGCCGCTTTTCGTCGCCTACTACCGCCGCGCCCTACCCGCTTTCCTCAAGGTCCAGTCGCTGGTCGAGGAAGGGGCCATCGGCGCGGTGCGCTTCGCCTCCATCGCGCTCTGCCAACCCGCATCTGAGGATCCCGACGACCTGCCCTGGCGCGTCGTCCCAGAAATCTCGGGCGGCGGCTATTTCTTCGACCTAGCCTCGCACCAATTCGACTTCCTCGACTTTTTGCTCGGCCCTATCGCCCAAGCCTCGGGCCACGCCACCAACCAAGCCGGGCTCTACCGTGCCGAAGACGCCGTTACCGCCAGCTTTGCCTTCGAGTCCGGCGCACTCGGTGTAGGTGTCTGGAATTTCGCCGCGGATCAGCACTGCGATCAGATCGAAATCGTCGGCGACAAGGGCCGGATCGCCTTTTCCACCTTCGCCTTCACCCCGGTCGAATTGACTACCAACGCTGGGACCCAAACTTTCGCCATCGACCCGCCCCAACACGTCCAGCAACCCCTGATCGAGAAGATAGTCAACGCCCTGTTGGGCCGGGGTGAATGCCCTAGTACCGGAGCAAGCGCCGCCCGCACTAGCCAAGTCATGAACCAAATCGTTCACGGCTATGCAGCCTAAACCCCGCGTGCTCCCCCTGCTGCAACGCCCCTTTCCCGCCATTTTTGTCGTTTCAATCTGACAACTTTGCGATCAGCGCTTGGGCGAGAGCCTAAATTTTCTTATTTATATAAACTTGCTCTCGCACGCATTCCACCTAGTTCGCACCTAAAAGGGGGTTCGACATGCTGGTTCGCAGAAAGTGGGGCCTCCTCGCCCTGCTAGCTTTTATCTTTCTCGCCGTTCCCAATTCCACCTTCGCCCAAGACAAGCTCGACACCGGCGACACGGCCTGGATCCTGATTTCCACCGGCTTGGTCCTCTTTATGATGATCCCCGGCTTGGCCATGTTTTACGCTGGTCTGGTCCGCACTCGCAACGTGCTCTCGGTCTTTATGCACTGCTTTGGGATTGCAGCCCTGATCACGGTCTTGTGGACCATTTTCGGTTATAGCTTGGCCTTTACGGCCAGCAACCCCTTCATCGGCAACCTGTCCAAGTCCTTTCTCAGCGGCGTCACTGTGGATAGCCTCTCGGGCACCATCCCGGAATTGCTCTTCTTCGTCTTCCAGATGACGTTCGCCATTATCACCCCCGGGCTTTTTGTCGGTGCCTTTGCCGAGCGCATGAAGTTTTCGGCCGTGTTGTGGTTCACTGGGTTTTGGTGCGTTTTGGTCTATCTGCCCATCACCCACATGGTCTGGGGAGAGGGCGGCTACTTGGGCGCAATGGGCGTCTTTGACTTTGCCGGCGGCATCGTCGTCCACATCACCGCCGGGGCAGCCGCGTTGGTCGCCGCGATCCTCGTCGGCAAGCGCACCGGCTATCCCGAGCAGCCCATGCCCCCGCACAACATGACCATGAACCTCGTCGGCACGGCCATGCTGTGGGTAGGGTGGTTTGGCTTCAACGGCGGCAGTGCCTTGGCGGCTAATGGGCAGGCGGCTATGGCGGTCGTGGTCACCCAAATCTCGCCCAGCGTCGCGGCGCTGACGTGGATTTTCATCGAGTGGATCAAAAACGGCAAACCCAGTGCGCTCGGTTTTGCCACCGGTGCTATCGCCGGCCTAGCGGCCATTACCCCGGCCTCGGGCACAGTGGGGCCGCTCGGCGCTTTTGCCATCGGCCTGTGCTCTGGTGTCGTCGCCTATTGGGCCGCCACTTGGCTCAAGCGCACCTGCGGGTACGACGATGCGCTCGACGTAGTAGGGGTTCACGGTTTCGGCGGCTTGGTCGGGATTCTGCTGGTGTCCTTCTTCGCCTCGACCACCTTGGGCGGCACCGTCGAGGGCCTCAACATGGGCAAGCAATTTGGCATCCAAGCCTTCGCCGGTATCGGCGCAGCCATTTACACCCTAATCGTCTCGTTTATCATTCTCAAGGTCATCGACTTAGTCAGCGGCCTGCGAGTAGATGAGGAGGCCGAGGCCGATGGGCTCGACGTGAGCGAGCACGGCGAAGCAGGATACGACCTGTAGTTCGCGGCCCAATGGCTCGCCGCTTGGATGGGGGCTTCCATGGATGCTTCTTGCTTGCAGTACGCGTTGACTGAGGCTGAACGTCTAGAGTTTGCACAGCGCGGCTACATCGTCTTCGACGAGATGCTGCCTCCCAACGTGGTTGACGCACTCGTGGAAGTCTCCGACCAAATTGATGCGGAGGAACGCCAAAAACGCGGCGTCGGTCCCTACGACCGGCTGACCATCCGCGACATGGTTTGGCGCGACGAGCGCTACCTAGACTTGGTCGATTGGCCCCAAGCACTGCCCAAAATCTGGGGAACACTCGGCTGGAATATCCAGATTTACCACACCGTCCTCGCCTATAGCCCGGCCGCCGAGCCTGGCAACCAGCAAGTCGAGATGCAGGGCTGGCACCAAGACTCGGACCGCGTCAACCACGAAATCGAGTCCAGTCCCCGGCCGCGGATTTCGGTCAAGATGGCCTATTTCCTCAGCGACTGTTCGGCGGCAGGCCGCGCCAATTTCTGGGTCGTGCCCGGCAGCCATTTGCTGGACGCGTATGACATCCCCGACGACGGCTCCTTGCCCCACAACGCCGTCCCCGTGCTGGTACCGCAGGGCGGTGCGGTGCTCTTCGACCGCCGGATCTGGCACTCGGCCAGTTCCAACGTCTCCGCTATCGCCCGCAAGGTACTCTTCTACGGCTACTCGTATCGCTGGCTCCGCCCCCGCGACGACCAAACCGTCGAACACCTTTTTGAGCGCTCTGACCCGATCCGCCGCCAGCTACTGGGGTACGCGCCCAGCGGTGGCTACGGTTACACCTCGCCCACCGATGAGGACGTTCCACTGCGCGTCTTTCTGCGCCAACATCTCGGGGCCGAAGCCGCCGCTTAATGCGGGCGTTAGTAACCGGCGGCACCGGCTTTGTCGGCGGGGCCTTAGTCCGCGCCCTCGTCGCTAGTGGCACCCAAGTCCGGGTGCTGGCGCGGCCCACTAGTCAGACCGAGGCGCTAGAGACTTTGGGCGTCGAAATCGTCCGCGGCGACATCCTCGTCCGCGCGACCATCGAAGCCGCGCTCGCAGGTTGCGATACCCTCTTCCACGCCGCGGCACTCTACGACTTGTGGGGACTAGACGAGGCTGAACTCCTGACCACTGAAACAGAGGGAACCCGCAATGCTATGGAAGCGGCATTGTCAGTCGGCGTCGCCAAGGTCGTCTATACCAGTACCGCCGCCTGCATTGGCGAGGCCAAAGGTCAAGTTGCCACCGAGACAACGGTTCATCGCGGCTACTTCCTCTCGCGTTATGAAAAGGCTAAACACGCAGCCGAGCAGGTGGCGTTCGCGTATGTGGACAAAGGAGTGCCGCTCATCTGCGTCCAGCCCGCTGCCATCTACGGTCCGGGCGATTGCAAACCCTCCGGGCGCTTTATCATTAACCTGCTCAACGGTTGGGTGCCCGCGCTTTTTCCCGGCTGGATGAGCTTGGTGTACATTGACGACGCGGCTCAGGGGCACGTGCTAGCGGCTGAAAATGGCCAGATTGGGGAACGCTATATACTCTCGGGCACTGTCGGCAAATTGACCGAACTCGGCCGACTGGTCTGTCGGTTAGCCGGCCGCTGGTCGCCGCCGACCATTCCCGCTCCACTGGCCGCGCCCTACGCGCTCGGCGGCGAGGCCCTTTCGCGCCTGACCCGCAGACCGCCGGTCCTGTCGTGGGAAACCTACCGCCTCACCGCACACGGTTTCCGCGCCGATGGAAGCCGTGCCACCGCTGAGTTGGGCCTAACCTACACCGACCAAGAGGAAGGATTGACGCGGACGATCAACTGGTACTGGGAGCAGGGCTTGGTTAGACGCCGACCGGCCTGTTTCCGCGATTCGCAATTTGCCGACAGATGAACGCTGAATTGCCCATACCTCCCCCTCGGATCACCTGGCGGGGCGTCGCCTTGGCTGGCCTAGGCTGGGGCCTCTACGCTCTTGCATTCGCCACGTATTATGTACAGATGGTGCAAATATCTTTTCCGATGGCAGTTCTCCACCAACTCCACGGCAACGCGATACTGGCCTTGCTCAGCATTCCCGTCTGGCTTTTGACGGTCCGCCGAATGGATCGGGCAGGCTGGGGTTGGAAAATCGCCGTTCACGCGCTCATCGCCCCTCTTTATGCGGTATGCGGCTTTGAAGCAATTGTTTGGTGGGTCCAGCTAAAGGCTGGGACGACTGAGGCTCAGCAGATGCGCAACTTCACCCAATG
>JAPOYQ010000493.1 GCA_026706505.1 Gemmatimonadota bacterium | reverse complement strand
GTGCTGCGCGGATTGTCTCCACCTTGGACCAATACGAGCGCATCTTCGCCCTCAACCCCAGTCCCCAAAACGCCATGCTGTTTTGCCAGGGCTGCGTCACCGAAATGGGCATTGACGTGTACGAGGCCATCCGCCGCATGGGCCGCCAAGGCAAAATCGCCTACGTCCACTTCCGCAACGTGCGCGGTACGCCCAAGGATTTCAGGGAGGTCTTCGTCGACGAGGGCGACGTCGATATGTACCGGGCGATACAGACCTACAAGGAGGTGAGCTTTAACGGGCCGTTTATGATGGATCACACCCCGTCCATCCCCAAAGACGCAGGTGGACGCCAAGGCCACGCCTTCGCCACTGGCTTCATCCGCGCCATGATCCAGGCCGTCTATCGCTAACATGACAACAGCAGCTCAAACTCAGATCACCGCTCATGGGGAACATTGGCTAATCAACGGCCAAACCACTTATAACGGGCGGCAGTACCGCGGTTGGGATGTTGAGGGGTTATTGATGAACAGCCGCATGACAAATGCGGTGTTCGACGACGAAAATCCCGTGACGCGGCCACTTTGGGCGTATCCAGATACGGGCGAATGGGACGCTGAACGAAACACGGATGAGTTTATCGCGCAGCTACCAACATATCGGGCGCACGGGTTGTTGGCGGTGACGGTCAATCTGCAGGGGGGGAGCCCCACAGGATACTACCGCGAGGCGGGTTTCCGAGAAATTATGGCGGCTCGACGCATGGATGCCAGCGACGATGTGATGTGGGCTGGCCTGCCGAGTCCGGCTTCGCAACCTTGGCACAACTCGGCTTTTGCGCCCGATGGTTCGCTGAAACCTGCATATATGAACCGAGCCGAGCGCATCGTCGCGGCCTGCGACGAATTGGGGATGGTGGTGATCCTCGGATATTTCTACTTCGGGCAGGATGAGCGTTTAACGGATGAGGCGGCGGTGTGCCGCGCAGTGGATGAGGCGACGAAGTGGGTTTTGGAATCGGATTACCGCAATGTGTTGATCGAGATCAACAACGAGACGAATGTTCCTCGTTACGAGCATGAGATACTGCAACCGCATCGCGTGGCTGAGTTAATCGACCGGGCGCGTTCCCACAAACTGGATGGGCGACGGTTGCTGGTGGGCACTTCGTATGGTGGCGGCCGGGTGCCGGACGATGATGTGGTGGCGGTATCGGACTACATCATGCTGCACGGTAACGGCGTTGCAGAACCAGCGCGCATCGCTGAGATGGCTGCACAAACCCGCGCCTTGCCCAGTTACACCGCAAAACCGATTCTCTTCACCGAGGACGATCACTTTGCGTTCGACGAGCTCGACAACAACTTCCTTGCTGCGTTGTCAGCCTATGCGTCGTGGGGCTACTTCGATCCCGGGGACGCGGCTGGTGGTTCGTCAACCTTCGGCGATTACCGCGATGGCTATCAGAACATCCCGGTCAACTGGGGCATCAACACGGATCGCAAGCGCAGTTACTTCAAGCTGTTGGCGCAAGTTACTGGGGCACAGGGATAAGTCGAGTGCGGGAGACGAGTATTCTCCCCCGCCTCCGCGCCATGATCCAAGCTGTAAATCGCCGCTCAGCCCGCGGCCGCCCGAATCGCTTCGGCCATCTTCCGCACCTTGGCCTTGGTGTTGTTCGGGTGCATGGGCACCAAGACGGCGCGCGCCAAAACGTCGAGCGAGTCCTGGCACGTGTCCAGCTTGTATTTGACCCGCGCCTTGCGGTTGGCCGGTAGCTTAAAGGGATTCAGCGCCGGATGGTGCGCGCCTTGGTAGCGCAAAATAGGCTCCCAGCGCGTATAGACGTGGCGGCCGGTATCCATGGGCAAGAAGGAACTCACGTCTTTTGCCGCCAATCGGTTGCAAAAGGAGCGCGCCTCGTCTTCGGCGGCAAACAAAAATCCTAGGTGCGTGCCGCACTCGTAGTCCAAGCTGTTGTTCTTTATCGACTCCAATCCCGCCTCTAGCCCGACCTGTAGCAACTCCTGCTTGTGGGCACGCATGGTCTTGAGCATCCCCCGGATCCGCCGCAATTGCACGTTGAGTATGGCCCCTTCGACTTCTGAGGCCCTGAAGTTGGGGCCGGCAAATTGCAGCTCTTCGCGCTCTTCGTCGGGGTTCCAGTAAAACGAACAGCAATCCACCGCCACCGAGCCGCGCTGATGCACCGCCTCGGCATTAGTTACAAACGCCCCGCCCTCACCGCAGGTCATGTTCTTGAAGAAGTTGAAACTAAACGCGCCAGCGTGGCCCCAACTGCCTAGCATTCGGCCCTCGTACCCGCCGCCCACTGCCTGACAGGCGTCTTCGAGAACGAGCAGGCCGCGCTTGCGGGCGATCTTGGTAATTCGCTTCATATCGCAGGGCAAGCCGACCATGTGGACTGGAATAATCGCCCTAGTGTGTTTGGTAATCCGTCGCTTTAAATCCTTGGGACACAGCGTCAAGGAGTCATCTACATCGGCGATTACCGGAATGGCTCCTGCCCCCAGCACCGCCAGGGCGGTCGCCATGTAGGTATAGGCGGGTACAATCACCCGATCCCCCGGCCCCACGTCCAATCCCACCAGCGCCGCGTACAGCGCCGAGGTCCCCGAGCGCGTCATCCGACAGTGCTCCACACCCACGTAGCGCGCCCAATTCCTCTCAAAGCGGTCGCACTCCCCACCCGATCCATAGCGGAAGATCGCGCCGCTGTCGAATAGCTGCTGTAGTTGCTTGAGTTCTGCTTGGCCAATGCGATACATGATGTGCTCCTTACACAAGTTCCAGTTCGACCCAGCGCCGAACTGAATTAATAAGGTAAAGGGCGTCGGCCCGCGCCAATTCGCCGATGGGCAACGGGCGTTCGCAGAGTTGGCCCTGCGCCAACAACTCGGCGCGGAAGGTGCCAGCCAACAGCCCGGATTCGACCGGAGGCGTGTAGCGGACGCCGTCGCGCTCCAGCACCAAGTTGCCGATGCAGCACTCGGTCAGCTCGCCGCGCTCGTTGTACAACACTACGTCGTCGCAATCCGGGCGGGCCGCCAACTGCTGGTCGTACATAGCCCGGTGGGTCGTCTTGTGGTACAGCAAAGGATCGGAACTGTCCACCGGCTCGGCGGCAAGAGCCACCCGCAGCCGGCGTGGCGTCGCGAGCGCCTGATGCTGCACGCGGACCTCGCCGTTGCGGGCCAACAGCAATCGCACCCTACACCGGCCCTCCATAGCGTTGGCTGCGTCTTGCAACTGCGCACGCACGCGGTCGTCCACATAGCAAAATTCCCAATATTCTGCCGACTGAGACAATCGCTCTAAATGTCTCTCTAACAGAAAGTACGCCCCTTCTTCGTACAACAGCGTCTCCAACAGTTCAAAAGAGGGGTGCGGTCGGGCGCGCAAGACCTCGGCTTTGATGAGGCATTCGGCGTATTCTCCCGCGGCCGACGATTCCCAGACGATCCCGCCGCCCACGCCAAATTCGAGTTGTCCGCTCTCCCGATCGAGGTGCGCCGTGCGAATCGCCACGTTGAAGCACGCCTCCGGCCCAGGCGACACATAGCCCATGCAACCAGTGTAAATGCCGCGCGGGGCACGCTCCAGTTCGGCGATGATTTCCATGGTCCGCACCTTGGGCGCGCCGGTCACCGAGCCACAGGGGAAAAGCGCGGCAAAAATGTCGGGCAGGCTCACGCCAGCTCTGAGTTGGCTTTCCACGGTGGACGTTAGCTGCCACACTGTGGGATAGCGCTCGACCGACCACAGGGCCGGGACCGCCACGCTGCCGACTTGCGAGATGCGCCCCAAGTCGTTGCGCAGCATATCAGTGACCATCAGGTTCTCAGCGCGGTCCTTAGCGGAATTTTGCAGGTCCTCGGCCCGCTGCTGGTCCTCGGCTGCAAAGCGGCCTCGCGGCCGGGTTCCCTTCATGGGTCGCACTGTGCAACGCCCGTCTTGCAGGCGGAAGAACAGCTCGGGCGACGCCGAGATCAGCACGTGCTGGCCCAAGTCGAAATACGCACACAGCGCGGACTCCTGCACCTGCCCCAGATCGCGGTACAGCGCCAGCGGATCGCCCCGGAAGCGGCTGTGCAAGCGCAAGGTGTAGTTGACTTGGTACGTGTCGCCGGCTGCAATATAGGCGCGGATGCGCTCAATGGCGGCCTCGTACTCCTCCCGCGACACCGACGGCCGCCACTCGTCCAACTCGTAGGTGCCCAAGCCAGCGCTAGGCGCGGCCACCGGCGTCCGCTCCTCAAAGAGGCCAAAGTAAACCAAGGGAAGCGGACCAGCGGGGCGCGTTGTAAAGGCAGGGTCCAGACCGGCAGCAGCCTCGTAGCAGACAAATCCCGCGGCGTGCAGCCCCTGGGTCACTGCCCGCTCCGCCGCGCTGAGGGCCGGGCGCACCTCGTCCGCCGTAGCAGCCACCACCTCGCCCACCGGATGGGCAAACGCAAAGGAGCGCTCCTGCCCGCAACGGGCATAAGACGACAGCAGCACTGGATTGTCAAAAAAGAAAAAGGAGGGGCGCTCGAATCCTCGGCATCTAGCCTGCCGCCTCGCCGGGCTGGTACTCAATGCGCCGCATGAAGCGCTCGCCCACATCGTAGTTTGGCTGGTCGGAGACAAAGCGCCACAAGCGCACGCGCTGCATCAATTCGTAGCGCTGCTCGTTGCCTTCCCAGCCGTGGTTGGTCGACAGGATGCGACCGATCT
>JAPOYQ010000899.1 GCA_026706505.1 Gemmatimonadota bacterium | reverse complement strand
GCCGGGAGCAAATATCTTTGCGCGGGGTCGAGGAACTCTGGGTCGAGGTGGAGGCGGAAGCAGAGGAGTGAGTGTGCATGTCGGCGTTTACTACAATGCGTAAGATGCGCGGGGCGGTCGTCTGCGCCGTGTTAATCGGGGGCTGTGCGCTGATCACCGCACCGGCTACAACGTCCCCGGAACCCTCGCCCAAAGCCGCGCAGCTTTTGGCCGAAGGCGGCTATGTGGAGGCGCACCTGATGCGCCGCTTTGCCGAGGGGCGCTTGTTAGTGCGGTTGCCGGACAGGACCGTCTGGATGCTCGACCCCAAAGAGCATTGTTCTTGGTGTTGGATCTACGTCGGTAAGAGGGTATGGGTCAAGCTGGGAGAGCGCTCCGCCACGCTCCTCAACCCCAAGGGTGAGACCGCCGAGTGCTGGAACGGCGGGCAGATGAGCGAGTACTAATCAGGCCTTGAACTTCAAGTAACGGCCCGGCCAAGTCGGCCCTAAATCTTCGACCGCGTCTCCGTTGCAGACGATGGGAACCCCGTTGACGAGGACGTGCTCGACGCCGACCGAGTACTGGTGAGGATCGGCATAGGTGGCGCGATCCGCAACCGTTTCTGCGTCAAAGACGACTAAGTCCGCGTAGAAGTCTTCGGCAATTTGACCTCGTTGTATCAGCCCAAACCGCGATGCCGGGTGGGCGCTCAGCTTGTACACCGCATCTTCGAGCGAGAAGAGCTTGTGATCGCGTACGCAAGGGCCCAACAGGCGCGCGGCCGATCCGTATAAACGCGGGTGAACCGCGCCGTCGGGGAAGTAAATCCCATCGCTGCCTAGCATGTATTTTTCATGCGACAGGAAGGGATGCACCAAGGCGTCGTCGCCGTGGTGAAAGACGAGGAGGACCGCCAAATTTTCCTCAATCAGCAGGTCGCAGAGCGCGTCGGTCGGGGGTGCGCCGGCCTGTTGGACGTATTCGTCTAAGGTGCGACCGATGAAACGAGCGTTATCCCGCCCGGGCAGCCAGGCAATGGTCATCCGGTCGAGGGGGTTGGCGTAGCGGTCGAGGACGCGGGCGAAGCGGCGGCGGATTGCGGGATCGTTGAGTTTGGGCAAAACGCCCAACGGGCCGTCTTCCCACACCTCATAGGGCAACATGAAGTTGAGCATGGTCGAGCCGGGCAGATACGGGTACACATCAAAGCTGAAGTCCACCTCGTTGACCGCGACTTGGTCCACGTACGACAGCAGTTCGTCTATCTGCTGGGGAGAGGTGCCCTTGAAGTGGGAAATGTGGACCGGGACCCCGGCGCGGCGGCCGATTTCGACGGCTTCCTGCACACCGACGAAGGTGCCCTTTTTGTAGCGCACGTGAGTGGCGTAGAGGCCCTGTTGGGCCGCCATGGCGGTGCAGGCCTCGACGAGTTCGTCGGTGGTGGCAAAGCATTCAGCGATGTAATCGAGTCCGGTTGAAATGCCGACCGCGCCTTCGGCCATGCCGCGTTCGACTCCGGCGAGAATCTCTTCCATTTGCACATCGTCGGGGACGCGGCGGTCCCAGCCACAGGCCATGGCCCGCAGATGGGCGTAGGGGAGGTGGGTGATGGTGTTTTGCGCGGTGCGGCCGTCGAGTAGCTGCATGTAATCGGCGAGGCTCTCCCAGCCTGAGTAGTGGCTTTGCATCAGGCCGTTGAGGGCGCGCATGTAGTAGAGCCAGTGGGCGCGAGTGGTGGCGTCAACCGGGGCGTAGGAGATGCCGTCGGCCATGAGGACTTCAGTGGTAAAGCCTTGGAGGGTCTTGGGGAGGAAGTTGGGCTTTTGCAAGAGCCAGCCGTCGGAGTGGTTGTGGACATCGACAAAGCCCGGGGCGACGATTTTGCCTTGGGCGTTGATGCTGTGCTGTGATTCGGTGTCGCCGAGATCGCCGATAGCTGCGATGCGGTCGGCGCGGAGGCCAATATCCGCGGGATAGCGGTCGGCGCGGGTGCCGTCGATGATGGTGCCGTTGCGAATGATCAGGTCGAACAAGTCAGGTCTCCTGTGGGCCGCAGGGTGAAAAAAGGTGCCGGTCAATCTAGGCGGCTGGACGCAGCCTCGCAAGCTGGACGGGCGTAGCCCTTTTTCGCATGTTATCGCCCCGACACTTCGCAGAAAGGATGCCGAATGCGCATTATCGACCCTCATGTACACGTATGGATCAATGATCCGGCCTTTCCCTGGCCAGCGGAAAATCCCAATCCGCCCGCCGAAGACCACACCGCGGAAGAACTACTGGCGCTGATGGACGCCAACGGCGTGGAAAAGACCGTGCTGGTGCAGGTCATCCACTACCGCTGGGACAACAGTTATGTCGCCCACGTCATCAAGCAATATCCCGACCGCTTCATGGCCGTGGGGCGCATCAATCCCGAAGACCCGGCCTCGCCCGACCACATGTCGATGTGGACGGAGGAGCACGGCCTGCACGGGATGCGGCTCTCGCCGTCGCGGGATGAGAGCGGCGATTGGTTCAAGGGGCCGGGGATGGATCCGATTTTCGCGCGCGCCCAGGATTTGGGGATACCGATGTTGATCCTGACCGGAGCGAGTCGGATGCCGGATTTGGCGCGGATTCTCGACCGCTACCCGGATGTGAATTGCTGCATCGACCACATGGCCAGCGCCCATCCCGACAACCCGGAGGAGCGGCGATTGCTGATGGACATGGCCCGTTACCCCCGTGTGTACGTCAAGATCAGCCACACTTGGTCGCTGTCCAAGCAGGGCTATCCCTGGGCCGATACGCACGAGATGGTCGAGGAAGTGTATCAGACCTTCGGGCCGCAGCGCATTATGTGGGGCACGGATTGGCCGGTGTGCCTGTCGCTGGCCGAATACCCCCAGCCCTTGGCGGTGGTGCGCGACGAGATGAAGTTCATCGCGCCGGAGGATCTGGAGTGGGTGTTGGGTAAGACGGTGTTGAAGCTGTGGAATTTCGGGGAAGAGTAAGATGCTGAACATTGGCATCGTTGGGGCGGAAAACAGCCACACGGCAGCTATCGCCAAGGTGCTCAACGTCGAAAAAAGGGTGCGAGGGGTGCGGGTGACCCACGTGTGGGGCGAGACTGCTCAATACGCGCAAGCTGCCGCTACCGCCGGTCAGATTCCGCACATTGTTCGCACGCCCGAAGAGCTGATCGGCCAAGTCGATGCGGCGGTGGTCGATCACCGCCACGGCAAGGAGCACCTGCCAGCGGCCCGACCGCTGCTGGAGGCCAAGATCCCGCTTTTTATCGACAAGCCGTTTTGCTACCGCCAGACCGAGGGGAAACGCTTTTTGGCGCGGGCTGCGGAGTTGGACGTGCCGGTCTGTTCTTTTTCTACGCTGCCCAAACAGGCTTCGTACCGGGCCTTTGCCAAAAAGATGCGCCAGCTCGGCTCCATTCAGGCCTTGGTCTCCACCGGCTCTTGCGACATCAAGTCGAAGTGGGGCGGCGTCTTTTTCTACGGCATTCACCAAGTGGATATGGTGCTGCGCCTGCTCGGCACGGACATACGCTGGGCCGAGATCCATCGCGGGGCCGGGGCCAACCACACGGCTATCCTCACTTACCGCGATGGCTGCGTGGCTACCCTGAACTTGGTGGGGGGCGCTGCGCCGGGGTTCCACCTGAGTGCCATCGGCGAAAAGGGCCGCATGGACGAGCCGATTACATTCGACGAAAGCTCGTATCTGAGCGGCATCCGCGATTTTTGCGCCATGTTCCGCACGGGCAAAACCGACGAGACTGTGCAGACCATGTTGGGGCCGGTGGCGGTGCTGGAGGCGCTGGAGAAATCTCTGGTGAAAAAGAGCCGAGTGCGGGTACAGCTATAACCGAGAAAATCATACAAACAATCAAGGAGGAAGACGGTAGTATGACCATCCAACTCAAATCAGCAGACCAGACCCACTACGACGCCATCGCCCTAGGCGAGGTCCTCATGCGCATCGATCCCGGCCAAGTGCCCACGGCTCGGGCACGCACGGCCCGGATTTGGCACGGGGGCGGCGAGACCAATGTCGCTGAGGGATTGAGTTATTGCTTTGGTTTGCGTGCCGCTGTCATTACGGCTCTTGTAGACGACGGGATCGGCCGCAACATCGAAAACCAACTGCGCGAAGCTGGAATCGACACTGGACATATCATCTGGTTTAACAACAGCGGCAAGGGACAATTCAGCACCGACGCCAAGGGGACTTTGCACAATGGGATCAATTTCACTTGGGCTGGCAAGGGGCTCTTGCCTTCGGTGACCGAATACTATCGCGCCCACACCCCGGTGCGCGAAATCGGGCCTGGCGATGTGGACTGGGACCATCTCTTCGGCGCGTTGGGGACGCGGTGGTTTAGTACCGGCGGGATTTACACCTTGCTCTCGGAGAAAACGGCCGAGCTGGCGCTAGAGGCTATGCAGAAAGCCGGCGAGCACGGCGCAGGCCGCTCCTTTGACCTCAACTACCGCTCCAAGGTCGAGCCGGACAAGGAGCGCGCCCGCCAAATAAATCGCTCTATTGTGCCGCACGTCGAGTTCCTCGTCGGCAACCAGGACGATTTCGACGACGCGCTGGGCTACGAAACAGAAAAGGTGGCCAAAGACGCCAGCTTTGATCAGTGGTTGGCAATCTACACTAAGATGCTGCACCAAGTAGCCAATGACTATCCGAATCTCAAGTACATCGGCACCCAGTTTCGCGGCGCATTGACGGCGGATCGCA
>JAPOYQ010000497.1 GCA_026706505.1 Gemmatimonadota bacterium | reverse complement strand
GGGCTGGCGAAGCCCCGCTGGGGCGGTTCGCGCGCGTCGGCACATCCGTCGCCGCCGGGCGCAACAGGCGTGGCCAGACGCTTCTCGGGGTCTGCCGGGACCTCATCCTTGCCCCGTCGAGCACGCGCGCGGATGGTCGAGAATGCGGGACCGAACGGTGCTGCGAGACGCGAATCCGGCGCCGGCTCCCCGAGGCACGCCGCGTCCCTTTCCCCACCGCGGTCCACATTCGATGCCGAGGTCCGGACGTGATCCGCTGAACGGGCTGCGGCGAGGATCGCCTCGCGGTGCCCTACCCCCGAATCAGCAGGGAAAGAGCACTTGAGAAGGTTCGACCCCGGTTGGACAATCGCTGCTCGAGCCTCGTTGACGGAGAGGGATGCAACATGGCGAATCGCAGAGATTTTCTGAAAGCTGCGGCTGGTGCCGCAGGCGGAGCGTTCCTGATGGGTTATGGCCTGAATGCAGGGGCTCAGTCGGCGCGCCGGGAGATCCTGTTGAACGGCCGGCGCATCACCACGGTCGACATCCATGCACACTGCGTGTTTCCGGAGGTGGCAGAAGTGATCGCCGGAACGCCGTTGGACGGCAGGGCGTTCCCCGAGTCCCAGATGCTGGGCCCGGCCCGCCTGGAGGAGATGAACCGAAGAGGTATCGACTATCAGGCGCTCAGCATGACCATCAGCGGGCACTGGTGGTACGCGGCTGATCGCGCACTCGCGACCCGTATCGTCCGTGCTGCCGACGAGGCGCTCGCCGTGTGGGTCAACGAACATCCGGACCGCTTTGTCGCATTGTCATCGGTCGCGTTGCCGTATCCGGACCTCGCGGCGGAGCAGCTCGAATACGCGGTCAGCGAACTCGGGGCCCGCGGCGCCGCAGTAGGCGGGCAGGTTCACGGCGAGTACCCCTCGTCGGAGCGCTTCGATCCGTTCTGGGCCAAGGCCTCGGAACTGGATGTTCCCGTCTTCATGCACCCTGCGCTCGGCGCGCCCAATCTCGTCATGGAGCACACGCTGCAGGGCCGGGGCGGGCTCGATAATGTCGTCGGCGGACCGCTGGAGACGACACTGTTCCTGACTCACATGATTGTCGACGGGACACTCGATCGCTTCCCCGACCTCAAGGTTGTCGGCGCGCACGGCGGCGGTTATCTGCCCTCGTACCTCGGCCGTACCGAAGTGGCGTGCGAACGGTTCGAAGACGCCGACTGTCTGAACACGAAGCAACCCAGCGAATATCTGAGAACGCAGATCTTCGCCGACTCAATGGTGTTCTCCGAGGAGGGACTGCGGCATCTGGTCGCCGAGATGGGTGCCAGCCAGGTGGTCTACGGCACGGATATGCCCTTCCCGTGGCCGGAGACCATGGGCCTGATTATCGACTCGCCCACACTCAGCGATGCCGAGAAGGAAGCGATCCTCGGGGGCAACCTGATCCGCCTGCTGGGGATTGATGTGTAAGTGCACGGGAAGCCCAACCCCGCGCCGGGGGGACAGTTATCTCCTCAGAAAAACACTATTTCTGAGTCGGAGAATCGTCTGATGGCCTACTGGCCGACCTTACGAAAAGACCTTGCGTCAATTCTGCCTTTGCTGGGTCTTTCCGCCTGCAGCGGAAGCGGCGGAGGGGGTGGAGCATCCGGGCAATCGCTTGAGCCCCAGACTCCGCCGCAGCCCATCAACCAGTCAATCGGCGGCATCTGGGAAGGCACCAACTCATCCGGTTGGAACACCATCGGAATCGTCACGGAGGACGGTGATTTCCATTTTGGTCTCGTGAACAGCCTCACTCATTGGGGCGAAGTCCTGAGCGGCAATGCGTACGTTATAGGAGATCAGGTCCACGGCGAGGGCATGTACTTCGGCTTTGAAGTTGGACCGATGGGAGAAAGCTACTGGATCAGGCTGAGCTGTACGCTGACCGGCGTGGTTGAAGCGCGCCGAGAATTGACCTTGGAATCTGACTGCGAACCTGCACCGCCTTTTGGTGAGGAGGACCTCGTCCTCGACTTGGACAGGCTGAACACTCGGGCCTCCTTGGAGCTGACGTACAACCCCTCGTACGAACAGGGCGCTAGCTTGGCGGCTATCTCGGGCCTCTATGAAAGATACTTCCCCGGCGCTCCGCCAGTACCGGACGCGGCAGTCATCAGAATCGCTAGCAACGGTGAATTGTTCAGTCAATACGTAGCGCTAGAATCAGCAGACGGTCGCCTGGGGGTTCGCTCGCTCGTCTGCACCGAGAACGGCCACGTGGATGTCGTGGACCCGGCCTACAACATCTACTCCGTAACCTACGTCACGTCATGCGACGCTCCTCTGGATTTGAACTTCGAACATGGTGGACTCGCAACGCTCGACACGTCCACCGAGCCGGACACACTTGTCTATATGACCACCACGGAGATGCAAGATGACGACGGCGAGTTGTCGACGTTCGCGGACCTGAGGTATTGGCTCAAGCTCTAAGGTAAAGCAGACTCAAGGCTTGCTAGAAGGATCCCGGCCCAGAAAACGCGAACGAAGCTTGGCACAATCAAACCAGCGTCCCGACTCAGTCGCCTGAGTTCTCTCCGTAGTCTGCGTTGGCGAATGTGGCCTTCTACCGCGCGGCTAGGTACTGCACCGTCCGTAAGCCTTTCTTGGGAGTAGACGGATTAGTGCTGGAGACTGCCTGGTTTGGTTGACCCGATATTTCTTGGTGCGTCGGAGAATCGTCGGATAATCTGCCCTAACCAACCGTGTTGAGGTGACAACGTGCGAAGAACCCTTGCGCTGATTCTGACATTGCTGGGTCTTGCCGCCTGCAGCGGAGGGGGTGGGGGATCCGGCGCATCGCTTCAGCCGCAGACCCCACCGTCGCCCATGAATCAGTCCATCGGCGGGATTTGGGAAGGCACGAACCTACGCGGCGACGATGCTATCGGAATCGTCACGGAAGACGGCCATTTTCATTTCGGCCATCCGTTCGGACTGCAGATCGGGGACGCTACCGTCTCAGTAAATCAGATCCATTCGGACTCTGCCTACCTGACGGTACGACGAACCGGATTTGCCGACAGCTCGAACAGACTGGAATGCACACTGACTGGCGTAGTCGCCGAGCGTCAAACGCTGGTCCTCGACTCCGACTGCCATGTCGAAAGACATCTGTCTGCTCAGTTCGACTTCAACGCTGAGTCTTCCTTGGTGCTGACGTACAACCCGGTGTACGAGCAGGGCGCAAGCCTGGAGGCCATCGCGGGCCTTTACCAATATGTAATCCCCCCCGACAATGCGACCCTTGTCCCGCCGAGCCCGCAGCCGGTACTCAGAATCGACAGCAACGGTAGGTGGTTCAAACAGTCCGTATCAGACGGCCGTTATGGTCCATTCGTATGCACCGAGAACGGCGATGTAAGTATCCCGAACGCGACCTACAACATCTACTATGTAACCTATGTCCAGTCATGCAATCCTTCTGCTCGGGATTTCGATCTCAAGTGGGGCGGATACGCAACGCTCGATACCTCCACCGAGCCCAATACGCTAATCTATATGATCCACACTGACTATCCAGATCCCAACGACGCGTCACGAACGTACGCGTTGGCTCTTGTGATAGACATCCAAAAGATCCAATAGAATCGAGGTTGAGATCGTACATTTCCCACCATAGGAATCCCTCTTCTTCTCAATTCATCGGTCATGAAGAGGCGATCTATGTGCAGGGACCAGAGCATCCGGCTCCATATCCAAATGGGAGGAAGCAACGGATTTATGGTGTTAACAGCGGAAAAGACACAACGCATCTGCATGGCATTGGCATCCATCTCTCTTGTCGTTGCCTTGTACGCAGGGTGGGTGAAAGGCCAAATGTTCGAAGAAGAAGTGGCCTGGCTTCTATCGAATGTGCAGACGGCGCCTTCCCGTATGCTTTGGCCGGGGAGGCCGAGGATGTTGTTGTTTACGGGTCTGGAATACTACGCGTTTCTCTTCACACTCCTATCGGTTGGCGGTTTTCTCGTCTTGTATTTCATTGGACGGCCGTGGCCGTATCAGCTATACGTGCCGGCGGTCGTAGCGGGGACGGTGATTAGCCAGTTTATGGGCCTGCCCAGATCCCCTGCGATCATATTGCTCTTGGGTCCGCTCCTCGGAATCGGAGTCAGATTTTGGGTTCGGATGGGTAGCGTCGGGTTGTTGATAGCAACGGTACCGCTAGTTTTGTCGGCGCGTTCGACGTCTCGCTGGGCGCAATTCGGTTACCTGATCTTGTTCGCCGTGGTTTGGGTGTTGGCTGGGCTGGTTTCTGGCTATTTCATCGCCTTTGCAAGCGTGTAGCCAACTTTGGCTGCGGTGATTGCCAGGTTCGACCGGGCCGCGTGGCAACCAAGGCTCAGGAATGCAATTCCGTTCACAGCCGAGCAACCGCCGAACGCGCCCGCCACGCGTCGGGCTCCCAATCAATGGTATCGCCGCCCTGACCAGGAAGGCTGGCACGCAGACAAGGCCCGTTCTTGGTCGAGTTTGTGCGGCGCGCAGACGTTGTCTGCGCGAGCACGAACACTTGGTTCCTGACGCGCCAGAGGAACCGGCGCCGCGCTGCGCTACAACCGAACCATCGCTCAGTAGTGGCCCGGCAGTTTCGGCAGATCGTCCGTCAGTTCGTAGTAATCGCCCTTGTCGCTTACGTAGATGTGTTCGACCGCCTCCAACCCGGTGGAGTCGTCCAGTGTGCCCGCCATGATGCAGA
>JAPOYQ010000464.1 GCA_026706505.1 Gemmatimonadota bacterium | reverse complement strand
CTAAGGAAGGTTTCGCACATGGCTTACGCGATCCAAGAAGCCCTAAATGACGAGGACAACACCCTGCGCCTCTACTTCGACGACATCGCCGAGTCTAGGCCGCTGAGCCGTCAGCGGGAAGTCGAACTGTCGGAGCGGATCCAGGATGGCGACATGGACGCCCGCGACGAGTTGGTTCAGGCCAACCTGCGCTTCGTCATCGATGTGGCCAAAAACTATCAGAACCGCGGCCTCTCGCTAGAGGACTTGATCAGCGCGGGTAATGTGGGCTTGCTGACCGCTGCCGAGCGCTTCGACGGCACCAAGGGATACAAGTTCATCTCGTACGCTGTGTGGTGGATCAAGCAATCCATCTTGCAGACTATCGCCGAGCACGCCCGCACTGTGCGCCTACCGCTGAATAAGCTCAGCCTGCTCAAGGACATTTCGCGGGCCGTGCGCAAGCTGGGCCAAGGCCGCGAGAGCGAGCCGGATGTCGAGGAAATCGCCACTGAGTTGGGCCTGCCAACCGAAGAGATTCTCGACACCATGCTCAGCGCCCGCTCAGTGCGTTCGCTCGACGAGTCTTTTGAAAACGACGACGATCGCAGCCTGCTCAGTCTCCTCGCCGATGACAATCAGGCGACGCCCGACAGCGACGTCTTGCAAACCTCGGCCCGTGCCCACTTAGAGGAAGCCCTCGCCAGCCTCGAAGACCGCGAGTTGCGCATTATTCGCCTCTACTTCGGCCTCGATGGCAGTCAAGCTCTGACCTTGGAGCAGATCGGTGGGTTGATGGGCCTGACGCGGGAGCGCGTGCGCCAGCTCAAGGAGCGCGCCCTGAGCAAACTCCGCCACCCGACTCGCTACCAGTCGCTCCTCGCGTTGGTAGATGAGACGGAATTTTATTAGGATTGCAAGCGAGTCCGCTGCCCGCGTCTAGGGCAGCGGACTCGCTAATTCGGTAGGATTTTGTTGCAGGCGGCACCCGCTTGCTCAGCCTTCACCTTCCCGCAACTTCTTGAGTTCGTCGCGCAAGAGCGCGGCTTTTTCAAAATCTTCGCTATCAACCGCTTCTTGTAGCCAGCGCTCTAACTGCTCCTTTTGGCTCAGCGGTCTCTTTTGCAAAATCTCCTGCTCCAACTCTTCGAGCGCAGCTTCTGAACGCTCGCGCTCAATATAGAACTCTTCGGCCTCCACCTCGGGCCACGTGCCAATCCGCGCGCGGGTCCGCTGCACGATGGCCAATGCGCTGTCGTACTCTTGGTCGCCAATGGCTATCATGGCCTGAGCTACGCCGTTGATGCGCAAGATATAAGGCCACCATTTTTCCAGATTGTCGCGGTCCTCTTCGTCCTCGGCATAGCGGTTGACGAACCGAAAGAGCTCCATATTGCGCTCGGTATCGCGGACGACTCGCCGGTAGTCGTGCAATTGGATCAGAAAGGCGTAGCGCTTGTACAAGCGGCTCCCCTCGTCAAAAAGCTCGCGGCAAGCCGCTTCATCGAGCGCGAAACCCTCGTCGCTGGCCCCATGTTCGCGGCGGTATCTTTCCAATTCGTCCCGGTAGTAATCGAGAGCAAAGTCCTGCCCGTGAGGCCGGCGGCCATCAGGTCGGCCGTCGAGGTTTAGCTGCAAAATGCCCTGAAAGGCCCCTTGGTCCACCCGGATCTGGATCTTAGCAACCCCGTCCCTTCCCGATATTTTCCGCACATTCGCCTCTGGGTCGAAGGACCATTCATTTAGCAGGTCGGTCATATCTCGACTCATGCCGACCTCGCAGGACTACTGTTTACTGACATTTTAGAAACTCTCATAGCAGAATAATAACCGAGTTGATGCGTTGCGGCAATGACCTTCCCGTAGCCTTGAGGGCCGCACCATTCCTACGGCCCCTCTGAACCCTAGCCTGCGATGGCATAGTTTATGCTACAACAATGTACGACGTTCCTTTTGATTTTGATTGAATAACGGCCTTTTGCGGCGTATGACCCTGTATTTTTGGTCGATTTTCGTTTTTAACAACGAATATGTGACTTTTTGATATTTACAAAAATGTCCTTTTTATCTATTACAATGACAAAAATGTCGTAAAATAGGATGGCTTATATGTCCACTCAACCGACCGCCAATGCTCAACAACAGATCTCTATTCTACATGAAATCGGGCAGCTACTAGGCTCGACAACCGAGTTTGAGGAGGCAGTCAACGTCATTCTCAAGCTCATGAGCGACCAACTCGACATGAGTTTGGGGACGGTCAGCCTCTTGAGCCAAGAAGCCTCAGAAGTCTCTATCGACGTGGCGTATGGACTCTCGCAATCGGAAATCCAGCGGGGCCGCTACGACGTCGGGGAAGGCATCACCGGCAAGGTCGTAGAATCTGGCAAACCCGTGATCGTGCCGCGCATCAGCAGCGAGCCTCTCTTCCTCAACCGCACCGGTGCCCGCGGCAGTGCGGCCAAGAACCAAACCTCGTTTATTTGCGTGCCCATCCTCCAACAGCAGCAGGTGGTAGGCACCATTAGCGTCGATATTCCTTATAAGGACAACGAAAGCCTGCAAGATACCGTGCGCCTGCTGTCCATCATATCCGTCATGATCGGCCAATCAGTCGCCGCCCGCCAACGCGCCCGCGCCGAGCAAACCCAGCTTCTCGACGAAAATTTGCGCCTGCAAAACGAGCTTCGCGAGCGCTTCCACCCCGCCAACCTCATCGGCAACTCCCGCCCCATGCAAGAGGTTTGTCAACTCATCGGTCAAGTGGCTCCCAGCGACGCCACGGTCCTGTTGCGCGGCGCGAGCGGCACGGGTAAAGAACTTGCCGCAGATGCCATACATTACAACAGCTTACGCGCCGATAAACCCTTTGTCAAAGTGCACGTCGCCGCCCTGCCGGAGACCTTGGTCGAATCCGAGCTATTTGGCTATGAGCGCGGCGCTTACACCGGAGCCTCGACGAGCAAAGCCGGTCGATTTGAACGGGCGCGCGGCGGGACGATTTTCCTCGACGAAATCGGCGAGCTTAGCCTAGGCGCGCAGGTCAAGCTGCTCCGCGTGCTGCAAAATCGCGAAGTCGAGCGCCTCGGTGGCCGCGGCCCAGTGCCAGTCGATGTGCGCGTCGTGGCGGCAACTCACATAGATCTGGAAAAAGCCATAGCTGAGGGAACTTTTCGCGAGGATCTTTTCTATCGACTTAATGTCTTTCCCATCTTCATTCCGCCCTTGCGCGAGCGCAAATCCGACATCCTCCAACTCGCCGACCACTTCCTCGAAAAGTACTCCCACCAGCACGGCGTGGAGATGTACCGCATTTCTACGCCCGCTATTGACATGATGATGAGCTACCACTGGCCGGGCAACGTGCGCGAGTTGGAAAACTGCATTGAACGGGCGATCATCCTCAGTAACGACGGCGTCATCCACGGCCATCACCTGCCCCCCTCACTGCAAACGGCTGACGCCACCGGAACGCCAGTCACGGGTTCGTTTAAGACGATGATGCGGTCTTATGAACGAGAAATCATCATCGAAGCCCTCAAGAACGCCCGCGGCAATATGGCCAAGGCCGCCCGCACCCTCGGCACTACAACCCGCATTTTCTCTTATCGCATCCAAAAACTGGATATCTGCCCAAAAAACTACAAGAAATGAGCAATAAAACTACAAAATTGTCATTTTTTAACGCTATTTCAATTTTGTAGTTATGCCGGCCTCGTTTCTCTCTTTATTGTTATTTTTTATAACTCCCTAATTTACAATAAGCTACAATTCTGACGTATCCGCACTCAATCCACTTGGCACATTTCTTGCCTTGTAGTATCCGACGTTCGCATCTACGAGGCATCGACAGGATGCCTCCTTACCTCACTCAAGGGAAGGGATTGCCCATGTCTGTTTTTCGCAACCGTCCTTCGCTCCTATGGATCTGTGCCGGGGTCCTCGGGGCGACTACACAGGCTTCGGCGGGGGATTTCAAAACCGTAGAAGCCTTCCAGGCCATGCCCTTGGCCTATCCCAAATTCATGGTGGACAACCTGTGGATTCTCATCGCCGCAGCGTTGGTCTTCATCATGCACTTGGGCTTCGCCACACTCGAATCCGGCCTGACCCGGCAGAAGAACACGGTCAATATCCTCTTCAAGAACCTCTTTATCATCTCGGCCGGCATCCTCACCTACGCCTTGTGTGGCTTCAACATCATGTATCCGGGCGACGATTGGATCATCGCCGATGTGCTGGCCCTCAAGGGCTGGATCGGCTTTGACGACGATGTGGCCAATCTGACCAATCAGTACGCAGATTACACCTATTGGTCGGACTTCATCTTCCAAGCCATGTTTGCCGCCACCGCTGCGACCATCGTCTCCGGTGCGGTGGCCGAGCGCGTCAAGCTGTCGGGCTTTATGATCTACGCCGCGATTTTGGTGGCTTTTGGCTACACCATAGCAGGCTCCTGGAAGTGGGGCGCTGGCTGGCTCGACGACCTCGGTTTCTACGACTTCGCCGGTTCGTCGGTAGTACACGCCTTTGGTGGCTTCTCAGCCCTCGCCGCGGTTATAGTGTTAGGGGCGCGCAAGGGCAAATACCACAACGGGGAAATCAGGCCCATCCTCGGGCACAGCATGCCGCTGTCAACTATCGGCGTCTTCCTGCTCTGGCTCGGCTGGTTCGGCTTCAACGGCGGCTCGGTGCTCAGCGCCGACCCCGCGGCCGTATCGCTGGTCTTCGTCACCACGACCCTCGCCGCTGCGGCCGG
>JAPOYQ010000956.1 GCA_026706505.1 Gemmatimonadota bacterium | reverse complement strand
ATCAGCTTGTCCCATTCTTCTTTGGTCTTCTCGTTGCCGTTGACGTCGAAATGGAGAATTTGCTGCACCAGCAGATCGCCGGTGCGCGTCCGCACTTCCGCGGTCGTGCCGGGAGGGTGGGTGCCGGGAGGCGGATCCCAGCGGATGGCACCGAAGTTGCGCGGTCCCGGCAGGCGAATGATATCGGACACCAGCGAGGCTTGGCTGACAAACCCCTCGGTGTAGAGCAGGACTTCGGTCAGGTCGTAGAAAAAGCCCGAAGTCCGCTTGATGCCCGGCAGGCGCAGGTTGAGGAAGCGGATATCTAGGGGTGGGTCAAAGCGGTCGGCAGCGCGCTTGAATTCCCCTTCCATGCGGTCGGGTAGGCTGACCTGTCGCCACCGGAGCTGACCGTTGGGATCGCGGCTGCCGTCGGCTACCTCGGTGATGTAGCCGGGAATAGAGGGAACGGCCAAGCGCATGGCGTCGAGCCAGACGCGGGCACCAATATCGACGGTGAGAATGCCTGCGGTGGGATTATTGCTAAACCACGCCGGCATGCGGAAGGTGGTGTTCCAGTCGCCATCAAAGCCCCCGGCCGGGACTTCCGGCCCGGTGAAGCTAACGCTGCCACCTCCGTCAATTAACTTAGGCGATAGGTTGTCGCCCCAGCCCCAGACCTCAACTTCGGCTAGGCGAGGCCGCTCGCGGATATAGTACTCTTTGCGGCCCTGTTGTTCTTGGGGGAGGCTCTCGTAAATAGCCTGTTCCACCGGCTCCTCAAAGCCGACGTCGTCGCGGATGTAGTAGAGTATATCGCCCCGTTCATCGACCGTCAGGGCATCCCACGCCGCTTTGTCGATTTGGTGTGCCCGCCCCAGCTTGCTGTCGCCGATGAGAATGCGCACGGTCTGGGCCATGCGCCCGGTCCACTCGGTGCGGCCGCCATCGTCTTCGGAAAAGCCGGGTGTGTCCGCGGAAGAAAACGCCATGGTCCGCTGGTCCGTATTGGGAGCTCGGGTTTGGCCGACCACCTTGAACTGGAGCACGCGGCTTTGGGCTTGAATGAGCTTCTGCTGGGGGGCTAGCATGACGCGGAACTGGCGGAAGGGGTCGCCCAAGGTCTCATCGACAAAGTGCAACACTACCTTCTCAACCACGATCACGCGGCCCAAGTCGATCTCGATCCACCACTTGTCTGGAGTGGCCGATAAGTCTGGTTCCCAAAAGGTGTCGCGGTCGCCGTCGACGATACGGGGAGCGAGGGCCTCGTTGGAACCTACTCGGCTGACGCCGACGCGCTGGACGTAGTCGTACACTGGGAAGGCGATTTTGTCCTTAGCGCCAAATTCGCGCGTTGATTCTACCCCCGTGCGTTCGTTGCGCAGGCTCAGGGTCACGGTTTTGCCGTCGCCGCTGAGGGTGGTATCGACGATGGTTAGGAGTCGGCCGTTGAGGGGGATCTGGCTGTGGTTGCCGGGGAAGCGTTTGAAGTCCCGGTTGAGAAATTTGATCAGTTGTTCGGCCTTGCTGAAGGTAAAGCTGCCGTCCGCTTCCAGCGTCGGGGTGCGCTGAAGGTTCATAATCGCCCGATCCGCCTTGCGAATGCCCGGTTGGTCCACGGGTTTGGCAAATACCGCGCGGTCTTCGGCGATGATGTTGTACACGTGGCGGAAGAGATGGGGCTTGACCGTCCCGTCTGGATGCACATCAACCACGTGCGAGGGCCCGGTCCAGTGTCGCCAATAGGAAGCCTTATCGACGATGATGCGGTCGCCCTGCAGACGGTGGCCTAAGGGCGCTTGGGCACTGACTTGCTGGAGGGCCAAACACCCAAAAGCTAAGGCCCAAATCCGGCTCCAACGACTGTATCGCTTGCGGTTCATGGAAGTTTCTCCAAGTTGTGCGGCCGTTTAAAAGGCGGTGAGGAAATCGTCGGGCAGGGCCGCAGCTAATTGCTGTTGGTCCACTTGGATCCGATCGGCGTATTGCTGGCGCAGGGTTTCTATATAGGCTTGAAACCGCTCCCGCTCCTCGGCCCGGCGCAGCATGTCGCTAACCTGCCGGCGGACTTGGACAAAAGGCATGCGTTCCCCCGGCTGGCGGCGGACGATCTCGAATACGGAGAAACCATCGTGGACTTGTACCGGCCCGACTAGTTCATCTGGCTGCGCGGCTAGGATATGGGGTACCAAGTCCGAAGTTTTCTCCATGGGAAAGACGCCGCCCCGCGCTCGGGCCCCTCGGCGTTTGCTGAGCTCTTGGCCTAGGGCCGCGATGTCGGCCCCCGCTTCGATTTGCCGCCGCACGGCTAGCGCTTCTTCTTCGGTCTCCACTAGTACTTCGGCCACGTCGATCTGGTCCCGGCGACGGAAGTGCTCGGTCTGCTCGTCGTAGTAGCGGCGCACGGCCTCTGGGGCGATGGTGATGGATGCCACTACTCTGTGCTGGCGCAGTTGGCTGATGACGACCTCTTCGCGCAGGCTCTGCCGCACCGCTTCGAGGGTCTCTCGGTCAATTAAATCCTCGTGGTGGACCGCGGCGGCAAAGATGTAAGGCTGGAGCAGAAAGCGCTCGGCGAGTTGGACCAAGGCGGTGCTGTCGGCTACGGCGTTGATGTTGCGGTTTTTGAGTTGGTCGATCAGCTCGCCTAGGGGCACTTGGCCGCCCGTAAACTTGAACAAAGGCGTTCGTTCTTCCTCTGGCGTCAGTTCCAAGGCCGCCAATGGCTGGCCTTTTTTTAGCAGGAGGCGCAACCCTGGTTCGTGGAGATTCCAGGCGTATTTGTCGGCCAATTGTTCGGCCCGGGCCGCTCGCGCTTCGCCGAGCCTTTCCTCTTGGAGTTGCTGGAGGATTTCGTCCCGGAAGTCGAAGTAGGATACCGGACGTTCCTCGGTAAAGCGCACGACGCAAAAGCCTGCGGAGTGGGGCAGTACGGGCGATAAGACCCCCAAGGGCAAATCGTAGAACAGCGAATCGGGGAGGCCCATGCGGCGGATGGATTCCACTCGGAGCCAGCCTAATTCGCCTCCGTTGGCTGCGTCGGGCGTGATGGAGTAGCGGGCGGCCACTTCGCCAAACGGGGTGCCGGCGGCCAACTCGGCCACGGCTTGTTCTAGTTCCGGCCGCGCCTTGGCCATAATGCCCCAAGTCATTCGCTCCAACGTGCGGTGTAGTCCTTGGCGCTCGAAGCGCTGTTTGATTTCGTCCTCGTCAACGAGGGGCGGTTGCACGGGCTTGCGCTTGAGATAGAAGGCGACCAAATGCCGACGGATTCTGCGCTCTAGTTGGCGCTGGGTTGTGGCCGCGGTGTCCAAACCGAGGGCTTGGGCTTCCAGCCACATGAGGTGGTAGTCGATGAGAGGTTGGAGGTACTCGCGCCGCGCTGCCGAACCTTCTTGGCGGCTCCGCTGGCTTTCGTTCAGCCCTAGGACGTAAGATCGGAGATCCTCGGCGGTGATGGCGCGTGTACCGATCTGAACCACGGCGGGGGATTCCTGCTCACCACAGCTCCACAAAAAGGCTCCGATCAGGGTGCAAGTTATTATAGCGATGCGTACTCTGTTCATGTCAGTAGGCTATGTATAGAGGGTGTGCCTGCAGGTCGTCGCCCAGGTCGCCGGCTACGGTTATGCCCAACAAGTACACACCTGGGGGGACGAGCTGGCCGTCAGCGACTCGCCCGTCCCAAGTGAGGGCGTAGCGACCGTTGCTGAGCGCCGTCTGCTGTAGGGTGTGTACCAGCCGGCCCGACAGGTCGTACAGGCGCACCGCAACGGCACCGGCCTTGGTCAGCGCTAGGATGTTGTAGGCGATAGCGACTTGGTCGTTGATCCCATCGCCGTTGGGCGTAAAGGGATTGGGCGTCAGTTCGAGGGCATCGATCAGCCGTTCGCTGCGGATTATCGAGGGACTGAGCACTGTGGTGCCGGAGCGGGTGGGCTGGTCTTCGTCCCCCAAATTGGCGCTATTGCCCGAGGTGGAGTTTTGAAACGAACCGGGTTCGCTCGACAGCGAAGCCTGCCCGCGAAATTCGGTGCTAAAGGCCAGTACGGCCGCGCGAAACCTGATTTTCAGCAGACTGTCATCGGCTTGAATGCGCGGAAAGCGCACGCTGAAGTGGTCCTCTGCAATGGCGTTGATGGCAAGCCCCGAACCGCCAGCTGTATCGCCTTGCGCAAAGGCGTGGGAGGCGACTAGCTGACCTTGGGTATCGAGAATTTCCACCTGTTCCACCTGTTCCACCCGAATGGGGGTAGTTACCGCAAAAGTATCGAATCCCAGTAGGTCCGGCGAATCCATGTGTATCCGCACGGCATAGGTAAAGGACGTAGAGGTTGAAGCCTCTACTTGGCGAGGGAAAATCTCGGCGACGAATTCGTCGGCCAGCGGTGGAGTCAGGTACGAAAGGGAGATGTGCTCAAGGCGGCGCGCCGATTGGATATCATTGCTCTGGGCGCTGACGCGGAACTGGAGGTAGTGCCGCGGCGAAGGGGAGATGATCGGGGTGCCTTGGGGGGACGTGCCCTCGTCGAGCGGATAGGGAGGGCTCCAAGGACTCCAGTTTTCCAGATCGTCCTTGATCGAGCCTTTGGACCACATGACGCCGTTGTCATCTACTATGGGGAGTCGCTCGTACTCGTCTAGGCGCATGGGTTCGGTGGGATCGGCAATGGATCAGGGGATCTCGGGGTCGGTGCGCTTGTCCGAGCGCTGGCGGTGAAAAACAAAAGGCGTGTCGTCATTGCCGCTGCGCGTGG
>JAPOYQ010000543.1:665-4745 GCA_026706505.1 Gemmatimonadota bacterium | reverse complement strand
GTGTCGGGGCGCGTACGTGGCGCGCATGGACGCCGACGACCGGATGCACCCCGAGCGCTTGGAAAAACAACTCGCGTGGTTGGAAGGGGATCCTAACTTGAGTGTAGTGAGCTGTTTGGTGGAGATCTTTCCGCGCGAGGAGACTGGGGAGGGGATGTTGGTGTACGAGGCTTGGTTGAACGGCTTGGTGGATAGCGCGGCGATTGAACGGGAGTTTTTTATTGAGAGTCCCATCGCCAATCCGTCGGCCATGATGCGCCGCGAGGAATTGGTGGCCTTAGGGGGTTACCAAGACCGGGGATGGCCGGAAGACTACGATCTGTGGTTGCGCTATCGAGCGGCTGGTCGGCGCTTTGCCAAGGTGCCGGAGGTCTTGCACTACTGGCGCGAGCATCCGCGGCGAGCCACACACGTGCAGGGCCGTTACTCAGTGGAGAATTTTCTTCGCGCCAAAGCGCATTATCTTTGCGCCGGGCCGCTGCAAGAGCGGGACGGGTTGGCCGTCTGGGGCGCGGGCAAGACCGGTCGTCGGCTCGCCAAGCACCTGGAGCGCGAGGGCCACGCTCCCGATGTATTTGTCGATATCGCGACCAAGAAAATCGGCGGCACCTTGCGGCGCAAGCCCGTGGTTGGGCCGGATGACTTATCGACGTGGTGGACGAGCCACGAGCGGCCGATTCTATTGGCGGCCGTGGCGTCGCGGGGAGCGCGGGCGCTGATTCGAGAGGCGTTGGGTGAATTGGGAATGGTAGAGGGGAATGATTTTTTATGCGTGGCTTAACAAAAACGAGAAAGGAAACGACATGACGGTGCAATACGCGCTCAACACATCGACAATTCGCCCGGCGTCGCTGATGGAGAAAATCCACATCGCCGGGCAGACCGGCTACCAGGGCATTGAGCTGTGGAACGACGACTTGACCGCGCACGAGCAGCAGGGCGGTTCGCTCGCGGATGTGCGGCAGGCACTGGCCGACTACGGGTTGGCGGTGCCGACCGTCATTGCACTTCACGGCTGGTTGGGGGCTGAGGGCGCAGCGCGGGCGCAGGCATTGGAGGAGGTGCGGCGGCGGATGGCGCAGGCGGTAGCGGTGGGAGCTGAGTTTATCGTCGCCAGCCCGCCGCGAGAACCCTGCGACCTGAGCCGAGGCGGAGCCGATTACCGCGAATTGCTGGAGATCGGCAAAGAAATTGGCGTGCGGCCGGCGATGGAGTACCTAGGCTTTGTGCAAAGCGTGTACACCATTGACCAAGCTTGGCAGATTGCCACTGACGCCGACCATCCAGATGCAAGTTTGATCATGGACCCGTTCCACATTCTACGCGGCGGCGGCCCAGTTGCGAGTATCGCCAAGGTGCCCGGCGACAAGGTTGCGGTCTGGCACTGGAACGATGCCCCGGGCGACAAGCCTTTTGCCGAACAAAGCGACGCCGACCGGGTAATGCCGGGCGATGGGGTCGGACCACTGCGCGAGATCGAGCGGCTGGCGCAAGCGCAGGGATACGAGGGGTTTGTGTCGTTAGAGTTGTTTAATCCGGGTCTATGGGAGCAAGATCCGGCGGAAGTCGCCCGGATTGGTCTGGAGAAGATGCGGGCGTATTTCGCCGATTTGTAGCTCTACCACCTGCGGGCAGGCAATCCGCTAGAGAAGTGCAAATTAGTGCTGCGCTGATTCAACCCCACTGGTCAACTTTCTGAGCCTCTCCTCGATAGCCCTGCGATCCTCGGGCAGCAAAAAATCTACCATTCGGAAGAGGAATACCATCCCTTTCTGCTCTGCAAAGTTCCTGCGTTGGGTCGCTTCGAATTGGGCAATATCCTCTATTTGTCGGCCCATGAGTTCGGCCACGTAGCGACGCAATACTGCCGGTGGTTCTCGGTAGGGCATATTGCGCAGGAAGAGTATCAGGTCATTGCGGTAGAAGACGCGATCCCACAGCGAATAACCGAGTTGGTGGGCATAGGCTTCATAGTTTTTCAGCCTATCCGTATCGCCCACTCCCCAGTTTGCACCGACAGAACTCTGCACCAGATCCTCGATCATGGAGCGGGCAATTAGGTAATGCCCGTACACAGTTGGATGCAGGTACTCAGCGATCAATTCGTTCCCGACAATGCCGTGTGGCGAGTTGGCGGCAAAGACTTTTTCCACATCGCTCAACAGGATCTGGTCTTCGGCCGCGTCGGCCAGCTTGCGGATGATCTGATTGAATACCGCGGGGGCGCGAAAAGACAGCCTGTCCATGTCGCGGGCGTAGACAAATGCCTTGTGAGCCTTGCTGTACTCCCTGCGCCTATAGTGCAATCGGCCCAATTCAAAGTGGATGCTGGAGCAATAGGGGGCCTCATCGAGCGCTTTCTTGCAGAGGTCTATGGCTTCCTGCAGTCGGCCTTGGCGCACTAGGCCGTCCAGCTCTCGCGATAAATCCCCGCCGTCGCAGTCCGAGCGCAGCGGATAGAAGTCCTTTAGGTTGGCAACCAGAGTCGAGATCAGCACCGGAGTCCCGTGCTGACGGGCTTGCAGCAGTATTTCCCCTAGATTATCCCGGTAGTTTTCCGCAGTGACTCGGTGTTCATCATCCAGCAGACCAATTTCTCTGCCGACCAGATGGAGTCCGAATTTCTCCTCTGCGGGGTTCCACCACTTTTGCAGACGGTAGATCGCCTCGCTGAGAAAGTAGTAGATTCTAGAGCGCTGCAACTCCATGTAGAGCCGGATCCAGGTCCGGTTGTTGCCGAATTTGCGGAAGGGAGTGGTGACCCCGTAAGGGCCGACAAATTCGTTGTGCCCCGCGTAGAGGATGATCAGGTCCGGCTCATACCCGACGACTTCGGCCGCGAAGTCCAGCAGACAAAAGGTATTGATGGCAGTCATGCCGCAGTTGATGACCTCGAAGTGGCTGTCTGGATAGACATCGGCCAGCATTTCTGCGAGAAAATGCGGAAAGGCTGTATTGGGCGGGTTGGGAAAACCGAGCAGAGTCGAGGCTCCTAGGACGAAAATGCGCACTGCGTCAGGTGGTTTTTTTTGTGGGAAACTCGGATTGTACGGTACGGGACGCTGGTACTGCTGCTGAAAGAAACGGTGGCCGACGTGCGGGTTGACCTCGCATACGACCTCTCCATCTCGGTGGGAAGCCAAAAAAAGCCGACTGGAAGGGCCTGCATCCGCTAGGTAGAGGGCAACTTCGAGCAGTACTAGAGCCCCCATCCCTACCAGAACCGCCAGAAGATTCAGGAGGAGCGATTTCTTTAGCATTGATGAGCCAACGCCACCCAGCTACCTAGTACACCACAGCAATCACCCGATAGTCCACCGTGTGAGTAGCTTCCACCGCGTCCGCATCTACCCCTATCTTACATAGATAGAGACCGGGCGGAACTACCTGCTCTGCCTCGTCCCAGCCGTTCCACACCACGCTCTGTTCGCCAAACCCCATCTGGACTTTGTGCCAGACTCGACGGCCGCTGAGGTCGAAAATCTCGACCCGTACTGCGCGATTTGCATTGAGATTGCCCAGGGAGAAGCGGATCTGCAGCTGGTCGTTGATGCCGTCGGCGTTGGGGGTAAAGGGATTGGGAGAAATCTCCACATCCCGCACCACCTGGGCGCTGAGCGGTACGGCGATACTCATTGTGTTTCCCTCTCTTAAAGAGGTCGCATTCCCGGCATCTACCTGCTGCCATATTGCCGACCCACCGGCATCGCGGATTGATGCGTCGATCGTGCTTCCATTCAATATCACCTTGGCCTTGAAACGGACACGAACCAGTTCCCCTGCAGCTACAATGGATCCCTTTTCGTCCGTTGGCAACGCGTTGTACGCGGCTTGGGACAGCGGTTGCCCTGCCCGGTCAAAGGGAAATTCTCCACCCTTGCCGATCAACTTGCGAAAATAGAGAGTCTCCCCTTTCAGAGAATCCTCCAGACTCTTGTACTGAAAATTGGTGACTTCTTCCTGGATAAGCGTGCCATCCGGGTTCTCACCGACAATCTGGAAGTAGACCGTGCTTCCCCGTTGCTCTAAGGGCAGGCTCAAATAAGTGAGCTGGTTCAGCGGGCGACCATCCTCATCCAC
>JAPOYQ010000543.1:0-655 GCA_026706505.1 Gemmatimonadota bacterium | reverse complement strand
TAGAGTAGCGTGCTTAAGTAAGAGTGCCGGTGCAGCGGCTGACCATCCCCATCCAAGCGGACCTATTCTCCCTATTCCGGGACGAGCCGATTGTAGAACCGCGATTTCTCCGATTGGGGCAACAGGCCGACCTTGTGCGGCAGACGCATCAGCAGTTTGGATCCGGCCGCATCGGCATCCCCGGCGGCGATTCCTCCCTGGAAGACTTTGAGCGTATCGCCGGAGATGGGATCAATCAGGGCCTGAAAGCGCTCTCCGGTGTCCTCGAACCAGTAGTCCTTCTCTCCCGCAACCAGACGCCACCCGAGCTCGGTGAAATTCTGCCCAGTGCCATTTTGCAGATCCTCCTCCGACCCTAGGCTCACATCTAGGAGTTCGGCCTCCTGGATGGGATCGGCATCAATGAGGATCTCGTCGAAGCGCCGACTTCCCTGACCATCGGGCTCGCGTTCCACAAAGGTGGGATTGAGGTAGACTTCAAAATCCTGCAGCGTGCCCAGAGATACCTCGTTGGGCCAGATTTCGCCGGTTGCGCGGCGGGCCACCGACGGGAGAAAATGCACCCGTACGGAGCGGATACTAGCGACCACGTCGGGTGCCTCGGAAACCATCTTCACCTGAATCTGCAAAAACCGCCTCGGACTGGGAGAAGTGA
>JAPOYQ010000580.1 GCA_026706505.1 Gemmatimonadota bacterium | reverse complement strand
CATTGGCACCTCAGCCTGGGCGGATTTTTCTGACGACTATGCACAAGGCCAAGGGGATGGAGTGGGATCTAGTCTATGTCATGGGGGTTGATGGCGACTGGTTTCCGCACGACCTCGACGCGCGGTTTTTGGGCGAGTACGAATTCTTAGGCGGCGATCCCTGCGAGGATGCAAAGGCCGAGATGTTGGACCTGATCGGCGAAATCGGGTCGAGCCGGCTGTCGGCCACCGATCGCTCCCACGCCGAGGTGATCGCCGAGCGGCTGCGGCTGCTCTACGTGGCCATCACCCGTGCGCGACGCTATTTAGTCCTGAGCTGGAGCCGCCAGATTCCGCGCGCCACGCGGACGCAGGCCGTTCCCTTGGCCGAGGTGTTTCGCCAGTTGCAACTCTATATCGAGCAGCGGAGCCGATGATACCGCAAGGATTCAATTACAGCCAGAGCAGTCTGACGGCCTTTGATCGCTGTCGGCGGCAGTTCCTGTTGCGCTATGTCGAGCGGTTGGCGTGGCCAGCGCCGCTGACCGACCAGCTCGACGAATGGGAAGCTGCCGCTGATCGGGGAAGGTCGTTTCACCAGTTCGTGTTGCAGGAGAGCTTGGGCATGGATGTGGAAGACGCAGTGCAGCGGAGTCGCGATCCGCTGTTGGCCGCTTGGTGGCGCAGTTGGCGCGAGCAGCCGCCAGTTGTGCCCGAGGGAGCCATGTTTGGGGAAACCATGCTCTCCGTGCCTCTAGCCGGTCGGCGTCTCGTCGCCAAGTTCGACCGCGTGGTACTGGCCGACGATGGCCGCGCTTGGATATTCGACTGGAAGACCGGCCGCAAAAAGCCAGAGCAAGCCGCTTATGCCCAAAGCTGGCAAACGCTGGTCTATCGCTTTGTCTTGGTCGAGGCTGGCGCGGTCTTGAACGAGGGCCGCGCATTAGCACCCGACGACGTGACATTGGTCTATTGGCACGCGCAGTACCCGCAGGACCTGCAGCCGATTACCTATTCAGCCGCTGAGCACGAGCGGACGCGCGCGCTTTTGTCAGAGGCGATCGCCGCCATTGAGGCCCTTCCAGACGCGGATGCATACGCCAAGACCGACGACGAGAGCGAGTGCCAGCGCTGCGAATTTCACACCTATTGCAACCGGCCAGCGGCGCGGGGCGACGATTGGGACATCGACGAGGACGAGCTGGAGTGGGAGCAGCTTCCCGAAGCAGAGCTTTGACGCCGATCAGCCTTTGAGCGCGCCGAGCTGGATGCCGCGCACGAAGAACCGCTGGCCAAAGACAAAGAGCACGATCATTGGCAGCATCATCAGTACGCTCCCCGTCATCAACAGCGAATAGTTGGTTCCTTGTGACGAATCGAAGTAGCGCAGAGCTACCGGCAGGACTCGCATGTGCTCGGAGTGGGTGACGATCAGCGGCCACGTAAAGGACTGCCAAGTGCCCATAAAGGAGAAGATCGAGAGGGTGATCAACGCCGGCTTGGACAGGGGCATGACGATGGTCCAGAAGGTCTTCCAGAGGTTGGCACCGTCGATTTCAGCAGCCTCTTCGAGTCCTCTAGGCAGCCCGGTCATAAACTGGCGCATCATAAAGGTGCCAAAAGCAGTGAACATGGCTGGGATGATGAGCGCTTGGAACGAGTCGAGCCAGCCGAGGCTTTTTAGAATCACGTAATTGGGCAGCAAGGTGACGATCCCGGGGACCATCAAGGTGGCCAAGTAGAGTAGAAAGACGGCGTCGCGGTAGCGCCATTCGAGGCGGGCAAAGGCAAAGCCGGCCATGGCCGAGGTCACCACTTGGCCGACCATCACGCAGACAGCGACAAAGAGGCTGTTCCAGCCGTAGAGCGAGAATTTGATGTCCTTGTCGCGCAAGACCCGGATGTAGTTGGACCACATGAAGCGAGGCTCGCTAATCTGCAACACATCGCTGCCGTACGCGATGCGCAGTTGGTCCTCACCGGGGAAGCGGACATAGAGGACGTCTCCCCCGGCTTTTTCCGTCAGCGGGTCGTCGTCGCTTCTGAGCAGGGGAAAGGCCGAGCGAAAGGGAATGGTGTTGCCGTCGGCGTCGAGAATCGGCTCTTTGGCTTGGACGTCCAAAACCGGGTCCCCGACGCGATCCCAGGAGATATCGCGATAGGTGTAATCCTCGCCGTTGGCGCGCAACAGCGGGGTGCCGTCAGCAAGCTCGACCGAGGCCGGCGGTAGCTGTGCGGCCGTGCGCCAGTTCTGGCGCTGCTGCACGAGCCGCTGCTGCCACTTGTCGCGCAGGGCTTCGGTCAGCAGCAGGGGAGCACCATCGACGAGGACCGGATTCCAGCGGTTTTTGTACACGGCGATGCCACCGCGCTCTTCGACGTTTTTGCCGGGGATGGGCTGGCTATCTGGGTCGTAGATTAGGCGGCCCTGCTGGTCGCGGATCGGGTCGCCGGGGGCACCGAGTATCACCGGGTTGCCGAGAGTGATGCGGATCGGCTCGCCTTGGGCGTCGAGCAGCGGTTGACCATCGCGAGTCCTCAGCAGGTCGCCTTCGTTGCCGAGGCGCACTTCCTGCGGCCAGACATGGCTCTGGAAGACCTCGTTTTCGCTCTTGAGCGAGGTGAGTACCATCCACAGGAACGGCACGAGCGTGGTGAAGCCGAAGAGGACGAGCAGCCCGTGGCTCAGCGAGTGGATCGCGGTCGTTTGCGCAACTTTGGCCATGCGCCTTTTCCTCTCAGTTGACCGCGCCCCGACCGAAGCGCCAGTTGAACAGCGTGATGGTAAATATGATGACGAACATAAACCAAGCCACCGCGGCCGCGTACCCAAACTCTAGGTTTTCAAAGGCCGAGCGGTAGATGTAGTAGCCGAGCGTGACTGTATTGTCCCCGTCCTTGCCCGGGCCGCCATTGGTCATCAAATAGGCGATTTCAAACCCCCCTTGCAGCCCACCGATAATGGACATGACGCATATGAAGAAGGTCGTCGGGGCGATCATCGGCCACGTGATGTGCCAAAATTGCTGCCACTTAGAGGCTCCGTCGATGTCTGAGGCTTCGTATAGCTCCTCGGGCACATTGGCGAGGGCCGCGAGGTAGAGGATCATATTGCCTCCACCCATGGACGCCCAGATACCCATAAAGATGATGGCCGTCTTGGCCCAATAGGCAGCTTGCTCTAGGCCGAGCCAAGAGAGCCAGCCCAAATCGACGCTGCTAGAAAGCCAGTTGGGCAAGTCGTCGATGCTGTTGAGACCAGCGAGGAGGGGCAGGCGTCCCGACAGCCAAGCCCAGAAGCCGCCGTACTCGTATGGGCCGATGATGACCCAATAGAGTGCAAAGGCCGAGAGGAGAACGAACAGGACTTGGGCGGGTCGCTCAGACATGGCCTTGCGCGCTAGAGATTTCAGGACCAAGCCTATCAGCAAGAGGATCGCCACGCGTACGGCGAGCGAGAAATAGGGCCACGAGAGCACGGGCAGCAGGACCGAATTGACGAGGCCGTACTTGGGGTTGTAGAGCCACTTCCAGAGCAAGAACAGCGCGACCCCATTGGTGACGGTGGGGAGGTAGAAGACCGTGCGATAGATGATGATGCCGCGCAGCTTTTGCGAGAGGACGATGGCCAACAGGAGCGAGCCACCGATGGACAGGGGCAAGCCTATCATGAGAAAGACCGTGTTGTATAAATAGAACCAGAGCTTGGGGTCGGTCAGCAGCCGAATGAAATTGTCGAAGCCAATAAAGCGCGGGGCAGAGAACGTGTCCCACTGAAAGAACGCGAGGCCAAAGGAAAAGAGCACCGGCAGGGACGTGAAGATCAAGAACCCGGTCAGATTGGGCGCGAGGAAGAGCAGCGCCCAGCGCAGAATTCTCTTTTCGCGGGGTTTCAAGCGTCCATCTCCGCGCGTTGCCGCCGCGCGTAAAACGCCAAGCCGACGCCGATTGCCCCTAGGAGGACCGCGATCCCGAGGAGATCGAGCGCGTGGCTGCGGCTGGAGAGCGTGCGGTTGCGCTTGGACTTGGCCAAGGACTCGCGCATGCGGACGGACATTTCAGTGACGGCCGCTTGACCGACCGTGGGATTGCTCACCACGCTCTGGTCGGGCATGCGGCCGAGGAATTGGTAGGTCTGGCGGGCCGTTGAGTCGGTGGGCTGATAAGCCGCGTTGATGAGATTGGTGCCCAACGCGCCCTGCAAACGGGTAATGTCAAAAGCGGCTCCGTAGGCTGCGGCCTGCTCTGCGACCGGGTGTTCCATGGCGTCGAGCAGGGCCGAGCGGTGTTGATCCTCATCGGGGAACTCAGGGTCGGGCCGGGAGAAATAGCGCACCGAGAACTGCTTGCGGCTGCCAAAGGCATCTGCGTCCTTGGTCAACAAGTTGTTGAAATCCGGGCTAGATAGATATTCCAAAAAGTAAAAGGCCTCCCGCTCGTGCTGCGTGCCCTTGCGGATGGCCGTCACCCGCCCGCCCATCTCGCCCGCCTTGCCCCGGTGGCGGCCGGTTTCGCTGATCTCGCCCCAAGGGCCGTCGCGCAGGCTCGGGTTGGCGCGGATCTCGGGATCGCTCATCCAGCGCTCCCACTCCTCATAGGGCACGTAGCGGGGCATGGGGTAAATTTCGGTAGTAAAGCGGGCCTCGCGGCGCACCTTGATCAGCCCCCAGCGGCCGATGAGGATAGTGCCTAGTTTGCCCGCCGAATACAGCCCCAAGATGGATTGCCCGCCCCAACCGCCTCCACCTGTTTGCGCGGATTGGTCTTCGGC
>JAPOYQ010000090.1 GCA_026706505.1 Gemmatimonadota bacterium | reverse complement strand
GCAACCCCTCTCAACCCGCTATCCCATCCTCCCCAAGAAAAAGTTCGGCCAAAACTTCCTCACCGACGACGCCGTCCTGCGCCGGGAAGTAGCCTGCGCCGACATTGCGGCCGGAGATACGGTACTCGAGATCGGGGCTGGAATCGGCAATCTGACGCAGCTATTGCTAGAGCGTGCTGGGCAGGTCGTGGCAGTGGAGCAAGACCGCCAGTTCGTCCCGTATCTCGAGGACTTACAGCGACAGCACGAACATCTCAAGGTGGTGTGGGGCGATGCGTTGGCCGTGGATTTTCCGCGCTTTGACAAGGCGGTGGCCAACCTGCCGTATCAAGTAGCCCTGCCGATTGTCTTCAAGCTGCTAAACCAGCGTTTCGAGCGAGCCGTGCTCATGCTGCCCAAGCGGCTGGCCCAGCGGCTGTGCGCCACCGTCGGCCAACAGGGCTATAGCCGGATTGGAGTTACCGTCGGGCGACTGGCCCAAGTAGAATGGATCGAGCAAGTGGGCAAAGACGCCTTTTTCCCTCGCCCCGAGGTCGAGAGCGCGCTCGTGCTCATCAAGCGCACCAAGCCCAAGTTCGCCGTGCCGTCCGATGATTTCTTCCGCCAAGTCTTGGAAAGCCTCTTTGCCCGTCGCCAAGCACGCGTCCAGCAAATCGTCCCCGCGGCCGCCCTCACCCGTTTGAGCAAGAAGATCAAGAACAAACCCGTGTACACCGTCACGCCGCGCGAGTTCGGCGAAATCACCCGCGCCTGGTGGCCGCTCAGCCAGCCAACCCCGCGAACACCTCGCGCCCCCTCCTGAACAGTTCCCGCACATCCTCGCGCTGCTGGTCGTTGTTGTAGTGGCCATACGAATCGATCCACTTGAGCGATTCGTCAATCGAGCGGAGAAAGAAATTCGCGTCCGCCTCGCGCTCGGCCGGCGCTGCGCCGCAATGGAAATAACTCGGGCTCGAATGCGCGTAAATGGACTGGTCGAAGCTGTCGCGCGAATCGCCCCACAACCGGGCGGCAACCCAGCCGTCGCGCTCGGCCCTGAAGCCGTGGCGCAACGCGCCCTCGCTTCGCCCTTCGGGCCATTCCCAGCGCTCGACTACCGCGCCGTTGACCACCAACTCGGCGCGCTCAATCGGATAAAACGAGCTAAAGGTCACTTCGGCTTCTAACTCCGTGCCACTGCCACATTCCACTGTATCGCCCATGGGACGCCCATTGAGTGTGAGTTGGAGGGCCGGGCCGTTGGTTATGAAGGTCCGCCCCTGCTTCATACCCTCGATCCAACTCGCATACGAAAATTCCCCATCCACCTGGACGTACACGCGGTTGTTGGAGCACACGAACCAATCTGTCCCCGTCGAGGCTGGCAGCCGCAAGCCGCAGTTGAGGAGTTTGTACCAAAGGTCGTATTCCGGGTCCATCCAAAAGGGATCGAACAGATTGAAAGCGTCGAGCTTGCCCAACGCCGCAGCCACCGGGGCCTCCATGCCGCGGCCGTTGTGGCACCAAATGACCAAGCCGCCCTGCTCGCGGGCGTCGTCGCAGCAAAAGCACAAGGGCGGATAGTCCGGGTCGAATTGCCCGGCGAGGGTGTGGCCGCGGCTGACGGGCTGCACGAGGTTGCGGATGTTGAGCAACATCACGTGGCCGTAGCCCATGCCCCACGGCGAATTGTCTCCGTAGTGGCGGTTTTCCTCGCCAATGTCGAGGACGTGATGGGCGGTCGTAAACTCGTTCATCACGCCAATGGGATACTTGTTGGAGGCGTAGGGCAGTTGGCGGCGGTCGAGCACGCTGACGCAGGTGACGTTGTACCCCTCGACGCTGCAATCAATCCCGAGCCGCTCGTCGGGCCGAGTCTCCTTCTCGTCATAGTGAATGTGCGTGTTGCCCGGATACCAAGCATCCTCTTGGGGGCGATACCAGCGGCGCAGCGGAATCTCCACCTCGACGCGACCCGTTGCGGGCAGTTCAACAGTCGTGCGATAAGGTTCGTACTCCGTGCCGCGCTCGACCAGCACATCCGTGC
The DNA here is from genome assembly GCA_026706505.1 of Gemmatimonadota bacterium. The sequence goes on along the minus strand of JAPOYQ010000090.1, from coordinate 2,727 downwards.
GCCCCCGGCTGCCCTCAACGGCAAACGAGCCATCGCAAAAGAAAAACGGCGTGCCCGGACCGCGCTTCAGCATGGAGCTCGGCGGGTGGGAAAAGTTGCCCGAGGCATTGAGTACGTGGACTTTGGCGTCGAGCGATTCGCCGGAGACTGCGTCGATAATCGTGCCGTGCAGAGTACCCATAACGCCTCCTGTCAGTTGAGCGAATACGTTTCGTATGGGGCCGCGCAGGGGTTGCCGCGGCTGATGTGCATGCGGCCTTGATCGGCCTCAATCACCACCGAAAACACGCTCGCCCAAAACCCGGTCTGCGGGTGGTCGTTGACGTGGCGGCAAATGGAATACGGGTGCCGGTCGTGGTCGCGCAGGGCCTCTTGCACCTGCGCCATGCTCACGAGCCGCTCGGGGCCGAGCAACTGTTCGATGCGCTGGTGGCGCGGGACGGACTCAATCAACTCGGGAAATTCACGGTTGATCGGCACCAGTTCCGGGTGCAAGCAGTGATTGGTGTGGACGACGAACTCGTCGTCGCGCAAGACGTGGACGTGGCCCAAGGTGAGTTCGAGATCGGCCGGCCCCTGCGGGGTGGCGAGGAGGACGTTGCCGGGAATGGCGCGGTCGGCCCGGCGCACTGCGGCGACCGCGGCGCTGAGCGAGGTCTGTTCGTAAATGGCGCGCACGGCAAAGTAGTGCGGTACGCCAACCGGGCGGCTAGGGGCCGGCAGGGTGTTCATGCAGACGCCCATACCCGCGTCGTTGCAGCCGATGTAGGCGATGAGGCCCGCTTGGGTGACGTTCATCAGCGCGGGCTTGCCAGCCGGACGGCGCGTCAGCACGATCGTGAAGGGATCCAGCGCGGGGTCGTTGTCCCAGTTCTGCGCAGCAATCGCCCGGCCTTCGGCGCTGCGCTGGGGAGCGATGGCAAAGCCCGTGCAGGCCGCGTCCTCCTCCGGGCAAAGCTGATTGCGCACCTGCAAGAGCATCATCTCCTCGAGCGAGACGCCCGCACCCTCGCTCATACCGCGCAACTCGTCGAGCATGTCGGGCGCGTACGCAGCCGCACAATCCATGCTCTGGCGGCTTATGTCCATGGCGCGCTCGCGCGAGACAGGCACGGTCTTGTTGACGCGCTCTAAGGCAATGGAGGCAAAGCCGCGTATTTCATCGCGGGCAGCTTCCCCGATCTGGCGGCCCAACTCGCGCGGCGGGCCGCTGACTTCGATGTGGCGGTAACGGGTACTCATGTTCGCTCCTTTGGCTCAGGGCCGCACTTGCAGGACGACCTTGCCGATGTTGCGGTTTTGCCGCAGGATGTCCTGGGCTTCGGCTGCGCGCTCGATGGGCAGCACGTCCTCGATCACAGCGCGCATGCGCCCGTCGATTAGCAGCGGCCAAAAGCGCTCTTTGAAGGCCGCGATGATCGCGGTTTTCTCCTCGTCCGAGCGGCTGCGCAAAACCGAGCCGATCAGGCGCAGCCGCTTTTTCTGTAGTTCCAAGAGATCAATCTGGGCTTCGGCACCGGTCAGGACGGCGATAATCACGAGACGACCCCCGGACTTGAGCAACTGCACATTACGCGCCAAATAGTCGGCCCCTGCGATGTCGAGGATCACATCGACCCCGTCGGTGTGGGCGAGGATGGACTCGGCAAAATCCCGCTCCTTGTAGTTGACCCCAAACTCCGCGCCCAGCGCTAGGCAGCACGCCACCTTGGCGTCCGTGCCAGCCGTGACGATCGCCTTAGCATCGGCTTGGTGGCACAGTTGCACAGCGGCCGTGCCCACGCCGCTGCCCCCGCCGTGGATGAGGGCGGTCTCGCCCGCGCGCAAGCTGGCTTCGCGGAACAAATTGACAAATGCGGTGAGAAAAACCTCGCAGATGGCCGCGCCCCAAGTGAAGTCGCGCTCGGCAGGCAAAGGCAGCAAATGGGTGGCGGAAACGGCTACGCGCTCGGCGTACCCGCCGCCGGAGAGCAGACCGAGGACGCGGTCGCCAGGCTGCCACTGCGTTACAGTCTCGCCCGTGGTGGCGACCACGCCCGCCATTTCCAAGCCCATATAAGGAGATGCGCCCGGGGGCGGAGGGTAGTTGCCAGCGCGCTGGAGAAGATCGGCGCGATTGACGGCTGTGGCATGTATATCGACGAGTACCTCGCCCGGGCCGCAGGTCGGGTCTGGAACCTCCTGCCAGCAGAGCGAGTGATCCTCATCGTTAGCTACGGTTATGGCTTTCATGGCCTATACTCTGATGTATTGGGAAGTGAAGCGCAAGCTTGACGAACCGAGGGACCAGCGTAGATTTTCAAGCTGCCTTTAACGAAACGCATCTAACATGACCAATATCGAGATCAAAGCGCACTACCCAGATGTCGAGCGCGCCGAAGAAAACCTCAACGCCCTCGGCGCAGGACTGGCGGGGACCTTCCACCAGAAGGACACCTATTTCAACATCGACCAAGGGCGGCTCAAGCTGCGCGAGCTTGGAGCCGACGAAGGCCATCTGATTTTCTACCAGCGCGAGGATCTGGCCGGCCCCAAGCGCAGCGACTACGAGATTGCCAAGACCGAAGACCCCGAGGGCCTGCGCAACATCCTCGGCGGCATCCACGGCATCTGGGTCGAGGTGGAGAAGACGCGCCAAGTCTGGCTGTGGGAAAACGTGCGCATCCACCTCGACGACGTAAAGGGCCTCGGCCAGTTCGTCGAGCTAGAGGCCGTGACCGAAGAAAA
>JAPOYQ010000176.1 GCA_026706505.1 Gemmatimonadota bacterium | reverse complement strand
ATTTTAGGGTATTTTTATTTGAAATAGGAGACTATATATGGTCTAAATTATAAAAAGGGCCATATATAGTCTTTGTTAGAGCCGCTTGCCATTCGCCGGATCGAACAACAGTACTATAGCAAAGTCCAAGCCCAAGGTCGTGCCCACGGCCACCCGCTCCCGATCGGCCACTCGCATAACCAATCGGCCGCACTCGGCCTGTAGGTGGATGTAGCGGCACGCGCCTTGGTATTCGTCGCGCACCACCTCGGCCCGCAGCCGACCTTTAGCATCCGATCGTACAAACTCCGGTCGCACCCCCAGTGTCGCCGGCCCCGACCTCACCGACTCGGCCAACGGCCAGACCAACCCAGGCGCGACAAAGCAGTCCTCGCGGATTTCCCCAGTGATAAAGTTCATGCTGGGGCTGCCGATAAAGTGTGCCACAAACAGGTCGGCCGGCTGGTCGTACACCAAGGCCGCAGCCCCACTCTGGCGAATCCGCCCTTCGTCCATAACCACCACTTGATCGGCCAAACTCATGGCCTCCTCTTGATCGTGGGTCACATACAAGGTGGCGATCCCTGCGTCGAGCTGTTGGGCGCGGATCATCTCCCGCATCTCCAGCCGCAAACCCGCGTCGAGCGTGCCCAACGGCTCGTCCATCAAGTAGATCTGCGGCCGCCGCACCATGGCCCGCGCCAAAGCTACCCGCTGCTGATCGCCGCCCGATAGCTGCCGGGGATAGCGCCCGACCAACGCGCCCAGCCCCAACCGCTCGACAATGTGGGCCACCCGCTGCCGTCGCTCCCGCCGATTCAACCCCATGCTCTCCAGCGGAAAGCCGATGTTGTCCTCGACCTTCAGGTGTGGATAGAGCGCGTAAAACTGAAACGCGAACCCAACGTCCCGCTCGGCGGGCGAGCAGTCGGTGATGTCCGCGCCGGCCAACACGATCTGCCCATCCGTAGGCTTTTCGAGGCCCGCCACCATCCGCAGCGTAGTCGTCTTGCCGCACCCAGAAGGACCCAACAGCACGGCGAACTCGCCCTCGCCGCAGCGCAAATCAATGCCTTGAACGGCACGCGTGCCGTCGGCAAAGGTCTTGACCAAATCCCGGCACTCGAGAAAGCTCATGGCTCGTCCATCTGCCGCCGCGACGTCACAACGTGCAACAGCGTACTAAAGGCCGCGACAAAAAACCCATACTTCAGCCCCGTCCCCCAGAACGGTTGCAGCATCAACCCCACTCCGGCGACCATGCCCACGCGCGCGCAGCGATCCAACCAGCGGCTCATCGCTTGATCGTCCCAAAGGTAACGCCGCGCAACAGATGCTTGCGCACCAAGACCGTGAAGACGATGATCGGCGCGACAAAAATCAGCATCCCCGCGCTGATCTGCGCCCACGGCAAACCGGACACATTGCCCTGCAAACCAGCGAAGTAAACCGGCACTGTAACGGCCTTTTGGTTGTTGAGCGTCATGGCAAACCCGTACTCATTCCACGCGGAGATCAAGCAGAACACCGCGGTTACCGCCATCCCCGGCACGGCTCGCGGCAAGACGACCAAGCGGAAGGCCTGGAAGCGGGTATAACCAGCCACCAGCGCAGCCTCTTCGTACGCCGTAGGTATTTCGTCGATAAAGCCCTTCATCAGCCACACAGCCAGCGACATGTTGAACGCCGTGTACAGCAGCACCAAGCCCATGTGACTGTTCTGGAGATCAAATTCGCGATACATCATCAACACCGGCACCACCACGGCGAGGGGCGGCAAAAAGCGCGTCGAGAGGATGAAGAACAACCAGTCTCGCCCCCCGGGGATGGCAAAGCGGCTAAAGCCATAGGCCGCGCAGGTGCCGATCAGCACCGAGCACAAGGTACTGAGCAGGCCAATGACCAAGCTGTTGCCCAAGTAGTGGAAAAAGGCGTGATCCCCGCCGGCGTACACCGAGGCCAGTTGGCGATAACCGTCGAGATTGGCGCGGAAGTAGATCCCATCGGCCGCGACCTCTTCGGCCCAAGTGGGCGCGAATTTCGGATGCACGGCAATGCTGTCGTCCCGCGTCTTAAACGAGGTCAGCAAGAGCCATATCAGCGGCAACATGGCCGCGCAAAAGTAGCCCCCGACAAAGGCGATGCGCAGCGCCTTCACTGCGCCCCGGCCTCCTCGCGCCGCTGCACTGAACTCATGTAGCGCACAAACACACTGGCCAGCGCGAGCACCAGCACCAGCACCACGTACGAATACGCCGCGCCCAACCCCACCTTGCCGTCGCGGAACACCACCTGATAGAGCAGCGCGCTCACCGTTTGGGTCGCCGGGTCGTTGGGGCCGGTGATGGCCATGACCAAATCGAACTGCTTGATCGCATCCGTAGCCCGCAGCAACACGGCCAGGCCCAAAAGCGGCGCGCACAAAGGCAGGGTAATCCGGCGGAAGACCTTCCACCGCGAGGCTCGGTCAATGGCCGCAGCCTCGTACAGGTAGCCGGGAATGGCGTTGAGCGCCGCCAGCGCGATTAGCATCATAAACGGCGTCCACATCCACACGTCAACCAGCAAAATCGACAGCAGCTTGAGGTCGGGATCTGTAATCCACTGGGGTTGGCCCAGCCCCAGCGCGCCGAGGCATTGATTGAGGATGCCGTAGTGCCCGTTGAGCACCAGCTTCCAAAAGAGCGCGATCACGGCCGGCGGCAACATCATCGGCACCAAAAGCGCAGTTAGCGCAAACGCCCGGCCACTGAAACGATCTTTGAGTGCCAGCGCCAAGGCAAAGCCCAAGACCAGTTCCACGGCTACAGCCACGCAGACAAAAAGCGCAGTGGTCCGCAGCGCGGCCCCGTACTTGGCGAACTTGAACGCCACGGCGTAGTTGAATCCCCCCACGAATTTCCACGCCCCGCCGACCAGATCTACATTGGTGAAGCTGAGCGCGATGCTGTACAGCAGTGGGAAGACGTTTATGCCAATGAGCAAAATGAGGGCCGGCCCCACGAACGCATACGGCGTCCAATCGCGGCACCGGCCCAGACTACCCCTCACGCCGCCTCCTTATTCCATTTCTAGCAAGCCCGCTTCCATCAGAATCATCTCGTGCTCAGCCGCCAGCGCGTCGAGCGCATCGGCGCTCGCACTCGTGCCGTCGAGAGCCGCGCCCAAGTGGCGCACGGCTGCAGCTAACAGTTCGTTGTACACTGGCACGTTCCAAAAGTCCTGCAAGTAATCTAGCGATCCGGCGAATACGGCATTATACGGTGCAGCCGCGGCAAATTCCTCGCTCGCTAGCAATTCGGTATTAGCCGTAAACGATCCAGGATAGGATATCCACTTCTCCTGGACGGCGGTCTGGGAGAACCAAGCGATAAATTGCTTGGCCCATTCCTGCTTTTGCGGCGTGGTCTTGGTCGAAATGCTAAAGCCCTGCCCACCCAGTGAGATAACGCGCTGGTCGCCGTGGCGCGGCACCATGAAGAAGCCAACTTGGTCGCCCATGCTGGCGACGATGCCTGGATAGAACGGGAAGTAGTCCAAGACCATGGCCGTGGAGCCGTTGGAAAAGGCCTCTAAGTTGAAGAAGTAATCGGCATTCGTGCCGCCTTCGGGCGTGAATTGCAACAGGGACTTGAAAAACTCCAGCCCGGCCACGGCCCCCTCCGTGTTGAGGTGGCCCTGCACCTTGTAGCTCTGCGGGTCGCCCCAAGCGCCGCCCCAAGCCCAAAGAAAGGGCTGAAAGCCCATGACGATGGAGTCGTACCCCCGGCCCGTCAGCAGCGAACAGCCATAGCGCTTTTGCTCCGGGCGATGGAAAAACTCGGCTACGTCGCGGAATTCCTCCCACGTGTCAGGCGCGGCCAGCGGACGACCGTAGCGAGCGGCAAACGCCTCCTGCTCTGCCGGGTCTGTAAACCAGTCGCGGCGATAGACAAAACCAATGGCATCCGTCTGGCAGGGCGCAGCGAAAAATCGGCTGCTGCCCGGCGGGTATTCGCATAGATAGCGCGCAGCCCGCGGATGGATCGCGCTCACGTCAACGGCCTCGGGCAGCCAATCGGTCAGCTCCAGATACAGCCCCTTGGTCGCACCGCGGCCGATCCACTGGCTGTCACCCACGACGATGTCGAAATCGGTCTGCTTGTTGCCGAAGTTGAGAAAGACTTGGTCTTGATAAGCCGGCCAGGGAATCTGGTACACCTCGACGGCAATCCCAGTCTCTTCGGCAAACTCGTGGCCCAGCTCTTGTAGCGCCGCGGCCGGATCCCATTGCGCCCACCAGATAGTGATCTTTTTGTCTTCGGCATGGCTCGTTTGCACCGCTAGCAGCAGGATCGCCGCCAGCCCGAACATCCGCATCCTCATACGGTCTCCTCCTCTTAGCGTTTTTTAACGTCGACACAAGCGCATTTACCGCACCCTGAGTACATCACAGGCCGCTGATGAATGTGCCCGATCAATATCCGACTGATTGGATCGGCGTGCAATGGTCGCCTCTAGGCCTCTGCAAAGCTCCACACCTGCAAAGCCGTGCGGTGGAAGAGCCACGCCTTGTCGTCGTCGGTGAGAAAATCGACGTGGTCGCGGAACATCTCCAGGGCCGGCCCGTACCCCACCTCTTTCATTACGCCGGGGAAATTGGTTCCCCACATCAGCCGCTGTGGCCCAAAGGCGTCGTAGATGCGGCGGAAGGCGGGAAATGTATCTGCGTGCGGAAAGGGCAACTCGGACTTGTGCGCCTGCGGCGTGAATTTCACGTACACCTTGGGAAAGCG
>JAPOYQ010000878.1 GCA_026706505.1 Gemmatimonadota bacterium | reverse complement strand
CCCAACCGGCGGGTGCCGTATGAACCGGAGGCCGTGTGCAAGCGCGTTCGAATTTTGCCACCGAGCGGCTGCGTGCGGATGTGGACCACGCCGCCGAGACTATTGCCTCCAAAGCGCGCCGGTACCGCGCCCCGGTATATATCGACGCTTTCAACGCCGCCAATGGGCAAGCCACCTAGATCCACGCCACCGCCAACAGCCGAGTTGAGCGGCACCCCGTCGAGGAAAACTTGGACCTGTTCAGCGGTAGACCCGCGAATGGAAAGGGTGCTAAAACTGCCCAACCCGCCGTAGCGGCGGATGTTGACGCCAGTAGCGCGGTCGAGGGTCTGAGCTAAGTCCGCGCCGGGAGCGCGCTGGTTGCCCAAGACAATAGTTTCGACGAAAGAGGCAATGTGCTTGCCCTCGGAGTTGCGGCGGGCGCGGACCACCAACTCGTCCATGAGCATGGGCAGAGATTGCAGGTGCAACTCGACTGGGGTAGGGGCTGCGCCGATCTGGATGTGGCCGTGCAAGGGCCGATAGCCCAGCCGTTCCACGCGCAAATCCCAAGTGCCTGTTGCCAGATTTTCGAGATGGAAGGTGCCGCTCGTATCGCTGCGGACGGAATGGACTGCGCCGGATGGGACGCTCAGCGTCAATACGGCACCAGACACGGGGCGTCCCGCGTCCTGATCGAGCAACCGGCCCTGTAGGGACCCCGCCAAGAGAGCCGCAGGGTGCAGGGCCAGGAAAAAGAAAACAATAAAAAAGCCCGCCCTCGAATGAGTGCGGGTCTGGGTGCTTGTTCTAGGCACCGGTGGACCAACCTTTCTACCGAAGGGTGTCGTTCACCTCGGTCGCAGGCAGGTCTCCTGGCTTCCGGTTATGTGCCGTCCGACTCCTTCCCGATCCTCTTGGGAATCAGTGGCTGACGTCGGGGACGCGACGGCCGATGGGCCGTCAACCGGTCACAGTGGCGGGACCGCGGCAGATTTGCACTGCCTTCCCTATTCTCCCACTGCCGTGCGGCAGCGGACACCTGCGCCGTTATTTGATTTGGCTATTAAAAGGGCTGCGTTGGATTCTGTCAAGGGCGTATTGGAAAACACGGTCTTCAGACTCGCACCATGGATCCATTTTCCCACACATCCTCGACCCCGGCCCGCAACAACTCGGCCACGCTCCACGCTTGGGCGATGCAGCCGCGCGGGGCAAAAGGCGGCGCGGCATCAAATATCTCCGAGACCGTGCCTAAGCCTGCTTCGTTCAGGTGCATAGCAAACCCGTCGAGTAGAGCACGACCGCGCTGGCGTCCCACGCGGCCGTGGCAACGGCAGAGAGCGGTGATGTACGGGCCAATGAGCCAGCCCCACACCGTACCTTGGTGATACGCACTGTCGCGATCCCAAGGGCCGCCCGCATACTGGGCGCAGTACGCCGGGCCGCTCGGCGAGAGGCTGCGCAGACCGCGCGGGGTCAGCAAGTGCTCGTCAATTACGGATAAGATCCGCCGCGCTCGCTCGCCCTCGACCAGCGAAAAGGGCAGCGAGAGCGCAAAAATTTGATTGGGGCGGATCGCCCAATCCGGTCCCTCGGGCGCGACCACGTCGCACAGGTACCCCCGCTCCTCGCACCAGAACAGGCGCTCAAAAGACGTGCGCACCGCAGCGGCGCGCTGGCCGTAATCGGCGCGTTGACCAAATGTCTCGCCCAAGTACTGCAAAATTTTGAGCGCATTGTACCAGAGCGCATTGACCTCCACCGGCTTGCCCATACGCGGCGTGACCACCCAATCGCCGACCTTGGCGTCCATCCACGTCAGTTGCACCCCCGGCTCCCCAGCCGCGAGCAAACCGTCGGCATCAACCCGAATCTGATAGCGCGTGCCGCGCTCGTGCCAAGCGGCTATGCCCTCTAACGTCGGCCACAGCTCACGGGCAAACTCGTAGTCCTCGGTGTATTGCAAATACTTGTAGAGCGCGACAAAAAACCACAAGGTCGCGTCAACGGCGTGGTATTCCGGCTCCTCCCCCGCGTCGGGAAAACGGTTGGGTATCATGCCCTCGCTGACGTGCTCGGCAAATGCCGCAAAGATGTCCCGCGCCTCGGCAAAACGCCCGGTAACCAAGCAGAGACCGGGCAGGGCGATCATGGTGTCGCGGCCCCAATCCGTGAACCAGTGATACCCCGCGACAATGGTGTGCAAGCCATCGCCGCGCCGCACTAGAAACTGATCGGCCGCCCGCGCCAGCGACCGCAGCAAAGGATCGGCGGTCCAAGGAGCGCGCACCTCCACCTGCTGGCGACGGTCAATCTCGTCGGCGAGGAGCTTGAGGGGGTCACGACAGGAGGGAAGCTCAGTGGCCGCAAGTACGCCAACAGTAGCTCCGGGGGCGAGCCGCAGACGCAAGCGGCCGGGCGTGAACAGGTCCTCGCTGTGGTCGAGGCCGCGCTCTTCCTCGCGCGGATATTGGAAGTTGTAGTACCAATCCGGGGCGGCCTCCCAGTACGCACCTGGGGCGAGGAGGTGTGCGGTGGGATGCTCCCGATAGGGCCGATAGGCCAACGCATCCTCAGCCCAATCGGCTGTTGAAGCGACTTGATCGTTGGCCTGCATCAAGTGGTGATAATCCCGGCCCGCGAACAAGGGACGCAATTCCAAACAAAGCGGCTCAGACGCTTCTACTAGCTCGTACGCGACGACCAAGGCGTGCTCGCCCGCGAGCAAAGCCAGCCGCTTGCGCAACACCCACCCATCCCCCGCGTACGTCCACGTCGGCACCGGCTCGGACGCAAAGTCAGTCAGCCATTGGTCACCCCATGGGTGAATGACCCCGGGGAAAATGCTGCAATTTAGCTCGACGCGGGCCGTGGGCAGGACCAAGGTTTCGTCGAGCCGCGACAGCAGCACCACGCGGCCAACCGGCGGACAGGATGCCACGATCAGCAGGCCGTGGTATCGCCGAGTGTGCGCGCCGCTGACCGTAGAGGAAGCCCAACCCCCCAAGCCATTAGTCTCCAGCCACTCGCGGGAGAAGTTGTAATCGCTTCCTTCAGGCAGTGCAAAGGCGTCGACGGTCACTTACTTATTGGCAATAAGCGAGTCCACGACCGCAGGGTCGGCTAGCGTCGAGGTGTCGCCGATGGAGTCGGTCTCGTCGGTAGCTATTTTGCGCAGGATGCGGCGCATGATCTTGCCCGAGCGCGTCTTGGGTAACCCCGGTGCCCAGTGGATGACGTCCGGGGTAGCGATCGGACCGATTGCCGTACGCACCTGTTTCTTGAGCTCGTCTTTGAGCGCGTCGGTGTACTCCTCGCCGGCGTTGAGCGTCACGTACGCGTAAATGCCCTCGCCCTTGATGTCGTGTGGGAAACCAACGACCGCAGCCTCTGCCACCCTAGCGTGTAGCACCAACGCGCTCTCGACCTCTGCCGTACCCATGCGGTGGCCGGAGACATTGATCACGTCATCGACGCGGCCGGTGATCCAGTAATATCCATCCTCGTCGCGCTGACAGCCGTCGCCCGTAAAGTAGTACCCCTTGTACTGCTGGAAATAGGTCTGCTCAAAGCGCTCGTGGTCGCCGTACACCGTGCGCATCTGCCCCGGCCAAGGAGCGCGCATGGCCAAGACGCCAGTGACGCCGTTGCCTTCTACCTCCGTGCCTTTCTCCGGGTCGAGCACGACCGGCTCAATGCCGAAGAAGGGGAAAGTGGCCGAACCGGGTTTGGTCGGAGTCGCCCCGGGCAACGGCGAGATGAGGATGCCGCCAGTCTCGGTCTGCCACCACGTATCGACGATGGGGCAGCGTTCCTTGCCGGCGTTTTTGTGATACCAGCGCCAAGCTTCGGGGTTGATCGGCTCGCCGACCGTGCCCAGCAGGCGCAGGGAAGGCATCTCGTAGCCGGCAGGCCACTCCTCGCCGGCCGCGGCAATGGCGCGGATGGCGGTCGGGGCCGTGTAGAACTGATTGACGTTCCACTTCTCAATGGTCTGCCAGTAGCGGTCCGGGTTGGGATAGGTGGGAATGGCTTCAAACATCACGGTGGTCGCGCCGTTGGCCATTGGACCGTATATGATGTACGAGTGGCCAGTAACCCATCCAATGTCGGCCGCGCAGAAGTAGATGTCGCCGTCGTGGTAGTCGAAGACGTACTTGTGCGTGGTGCCCGTATAGACCATGTATCCGCCGACCGTGTGCTGCACGCCCTTGGGCTGGCCCGTGGACCCGGAGGTATAGAGGATGAAGAGCGGATCTTCGGCGTCCATGACCTCACAATCGCAGTCGGCGTCCGCGTCGGCCATCAACTCGTGCCACCAGAAGTCGCGGCCAGTCTGCATATCCACGTCAAAGTCCGCGCGATCAACCACGATACAAGTCGCTACCTCGGCGTCCATGCGCGCATCCGCGTCAGCCATGGCTTGGTCGGCCACGGGCTTCATCAGGATGGGCTTGTCGCCGCGATGGGTGCCGTTGCAGGTGATGACAGTCGTGCAGGTGGAATCGACGATGCGGTCGGCGAGCGCGTCTGCGGAAAAGCCGCCGAATACAATCGAGTGAATCGCGCCAATGCGGGCGCAGGCCAGCATGGCAATGGCCAGTTCGGGCACCATCGGCAGGTAGATGGAGACGCGGTCGCCCTTGTTGACGCCGCGCGCCTTGAGCACGTTGGCGAATTTGCAGACCTGTTCGTGCAGCTCTCTATAGGTCAGCGTGGCGTCTTCTCCCGGCTCGTTGCCCTCCCAGATGCTGGCGACCTGATCGCCTTTCGCATC
>JAPOYQ010000140.1 GCA_026706505.1 Gemmatimonadota bacterium | reverse complement strand
ATCGCCTGGGCCTGGGCCGCGATGCACCCGAGCGCGTACAGGCTGGCATCCGCTACCTGCTCTCCGAAGCAGCCGACGAAGGCCACGTGTACCTGCCAGCCGTCGAAATGATGGAGCGCGCCGTCGAAATTTTGGACATCAACGCCGAACTGCTGCCACCGGCATTAGAGACCCTGCGCGCCACTGACGGCGTGGTCACCGAAGATCTGCGCTACTATCTGCCGCCACTCCACCGCGCCGAAGTGGGCACCGCATCGTCGCTAAAGCGGCTTTTGGGCACGCCAGCCGAAGAATTGGCCGTACCCGCAGAAGCAGAAGACGAGCTGGAATTGGCTCCGGCACAAAAAGAGGCCGTGGAACTGGTCGCCACCAGCAAGGTACTGGTGCTAACGGGCGGGCCCGGTACCGGCAAGACGACGGTCACGCGGCGCATCTTGCGCCTATTGGAAAAAGGCGGCCTCAAGGTCGCGCTGTGCTCACCTACGGGCCGCGCTGCCAAGCGGCTGAGCGAGGCCAGTGGGCGCGAGGCCAAGACTATTCACCGGCTGCTCGGATTTCAGCCGGGCGAGCGGCAATTCAAAAAGGGCTACGACGACCGCCTCGAAGTCGATGCGCTGATCGTCGATGAAGCTTCCATGATCGACGTGGTGCTGCTCAACGCACTCCTGCGCGCCCTGCCCGACCACGTTCGGCTAGTGCTAGTCGGCGACATCGACCAGTTGCCCTCGGTGGGGCCGGGCAACGTGCTCCGCGACATCATCGACTCCGCCGAAGTGCCGGTGGTGCGCCTGACGCAGATTTTTCGCCAGGCCCAAAAAAGTCACATCATCCGCAACGCGCACCGCATCAATAGTGGCGAAATGCCCATCGTCGAGAACGACGCGGCCGCGGATTTCTACTTCATCCAAGAAGGCGACCCAGAGCGGGTGGTCGAGCTAGTGGAGGAGTTGTGCGCCACGCGGCTGCCCAGCTATCAGGGGTGGGATCGGCGCAACGACATCCAAGTGCTTTCACCCATGTACCGCGGCGAGACCGGTGCGCTCAATCTCAACCAGCGGCTGCAACAGCGCCTCAACCCGCACGGGCAGGCACATAGCCATCGCGGGGCCGAGTTCCGGGTGGGCGACAAGGTCATGCAGGTCAAAAACAACTACGACAAAGGCGTTTTTAACGGCGACATCGGCACGATCGAGCGGCGCGATGCGGAAAAACAGGTGCTCTACGTGCGCTTTGACTACACCTTGGAATACGATCAGGTCGATCTCGACCAGCTCGCCCTCGCTTACGCCATCAGCATCCACCGCTCTCAGGGGTCGGAATTTCCCGTGGTGGTGCTGCCGCTAACGACGCAGCACTACGTGATGCTCCAGCGCAACCTGCTCTACACGGCGATTACCCGCGCCAAGCAAATGATCGTCATCGTCGGCACCCCCAAGGCCCTCAAGCTGGCCATTGCCAACGACAAGGTCGCCCAGCGCTACACCACGCTCAAACAGCGGCTGCGCGGCGAGGTCGGCGAGGTAATGGAAGCGGGACAAGCCATCCCACTAGAATCAACACTGCCGAGCGATTAATTTCTACAAGTCATCGCGCAGCAGCCAGCGCACGGCGTTTTGCTGCAACTTCTCGTAGGCCGGATTCCACAGCGCGGGGATGGTGTGTCCCGGTGATAAATAACATACGCGGCCCGCGCCGTAATCGTACGCCCAAGCCGCCTCGCACGTGGTGCCCAAGTCCTGCCAAGTGTGCCCGTCGTCGTTGACGCTGACGGCCAAGACATGGGCCGGGTCCTTGTCGTACTGCATGAAATGCTGCTCGTCCTCAACGACAAAGTCCTCCACGCCGCGCGTTATGGGGTGGTCTGTACGCGTGATGTGCACGCGGTAGGGACGCACCGGCGGGTGGCCTTGCGTAGCAGCGCCTAGCACGTGGCGGAAGTCGCTACTGCCCGGAGCGATATACGTGGAATTGTGGTAGAAAAGAGCCGCCCCACCTGCCTCCACAAAGCTCCGCACGGCGCGGCCCTGAGCTTCGGTAATCCACTGCACGGGCCGGGATTCCTCAGCTTGGACGGGCGGCTCGCTGACAAACGCAGCCTCTATACCGTAGCCATTGGGCCAGATCATGCCATCGCGGAAGACGATCAGCAGCCGGTAGCTCGACAGATGTTGGGCGTTGAGCAAGGTGAGTTCGTCGGTAAAGTCAATGGACAATCCCACGCCTTGGACCAAGGTGCGGCCCAAAGCTGTGCGGATGTAATCAGACGTGTGATAGCGGTCGCCCACTAGGGCAAAGGCCGTAGTCATGAATCACCTCCTCAGAACCGTTCCAACTCCGGGAACTTTTCTTCGCCTCTATGCACGTGCATGGCCCCGCCTTCAGCGCACCGCCGCAAGGTGGGGAACACCTTGCCCGGATTCAATACCTGCTGCGAATCAAACTCTGCTTTGACCCTCTCTTGGGCGTCCAAATCCGCGTCCTTGAACATGCACGGCATTAAATCCCGCTTCTCAATACCAACCCCGTGCTCCCCGCTCAACACGCCCCCCACTTCGACGCAGAGTTTCAGGATCTCAGCCCCTAGCGACTCGGCCTTCTCTAGATCGCCCTCGACATTGCTGTCGTACAATACGAGCGGGTGCAGATTGCCATCGCCCGCGTGGAAGACGTTGGCCACCCGCAAGCCATACGCGACCGACAACTCGCCGATTCTCTCTAGCACCTGCGGCAGCGCGCCGCGCGGAATGGTTCCGTCCATGCAGTAGTAGTCGGGACTAATCCGGCCCATCGCTGGGAAAGCCGCTTTGCGGCCAGCCCACAGCTTTTGCCGCTCGGCCTCGGTTGTGGCACGGGAAAGCTCGGTCGCTCCAGTCTGCCGCAAGAGCGATTCCAGCACGCGGCTTTGACACTCGACCTCGCTTTGCGGCCCGTCCAATTCGACCAGCAAGAGCGCCGCGACCCCGAGTGGATAGCCCGCGCCGACAAAACCCTCCACCGCTTCCACAGATAGCTGATCCATGATTTCCATGCCGGCCGGCACCATGCCTGCGGCGATGATCTCGGCCACGGCCTGCCCAGCCGCGGCGACCGAATCGTACACGGCCATCACGGCCTGCGCCACCTCTGGCTTGGGCAAGATCCGCAGCGTGGCCTCCGTGGTAATGGCCAACAGCCCTTCCGAACCCGTCAGCAGCCCGAGCAAATCGTAGCCCGCTTGGTCCATGCCCTTGCCGCCGACCCGCACCACCTCACCGTCGGCCAACACTACCTCCAAGCCGAGCAGGTTGTTAGTCGTCGTGCCGTACTTGAGGCAGTGTACCCCACCTGAATTTTCGGCGATATTGCCGCCAATCGAGCAGGCGATCTGACTCGAAGGGTCGGGCGCGTAGTAGAAGCCGCTCCGCTCCACCGCTTCGGTCACGGCTCGGTTGGTCACACCCGGCTGCACGGTCACCGCCCGGTTTTCCAAGTCAATGTCGAGTACCGCCCGCATTCGCGCCGTACTCAACACCACTCCATCTTCCCTCGGCAGGGCACCGCCTGAAAGCCCGGTACCGGCACCCCAGGGGACGATGGGAATGTCGAGCTGGGAGCACGACCGGAGTACGGCCGCGACCTGCTCGGTGCTATCCGGCAAGGTGACCAGCATGGGCCGCTGGCGATACGCCGACAGGCCGTCGCATTCATAGGCGACTACGTCCTCGCGACGGTGAATGATCTGATCGACGCGCAAGTGTTCAAGCAGGAGACCGATGAGATCTCCGCAGCGCTTGAAGCGGGTGGAGTCAGGGGTGGGAAGTTGCATTAGTTAGTAGCCCAAGTCTTTGGCGTACGCAAAAAGCGCGGGTGTGCCGCCGGTATGGAGAAAGATAAGGCTCTGCTCGGAACGCCACCAACCGGCGCGCACGTGCGCCAAAAGCCCGGCCATGGCCTTGCTGGTGTAGGAAGGATCGAGCAACAGTCCTTCCTGCTGCGCCACCAAGTGCAGGGCTTCGCAACTTTCTGGAGTAACCACGCCATAGTCCGGGCCAACAAACGCGGCATAGCTCTCGAAATCCTCTACCTTCAGCGAGAGGTCTAGTCCTAGAATCTCGGTGCATTCCCGCCCCAGCGCGAGATGCCCCTCTGCCGCCTGCTGGTCGTCGCGCGGCGAGGGGCTGATGCCCACTACCCGCATATCGATGCCCAGCGCCTTGAACGCCACCACCAGCCCCACGTGGGTATGCGCCCCCGAACACAGGTAGATCGCCGCTGGCTCAACGCCCTGTTCTTCGCATTGGGCCAACAGTTCTAACGCTCCATCGACGTACGCTACACTGCGGAAGATGCGCGCGTCCGAGCTGGTGTGGAAGGGGCGATGGCCAGCCGCAGTCAGCGCGGCCATCTTCGCGGTTACGGCCGGTGTCTGCTCCTCAGGAGCGGGCAGGTCCACCTCTGCGCCAAAGAGGCGAGTCAACAGCAGGTTCCCCTGCGTCTGTGCATGGGCATCGTCGCGGCCGACGACTACCGCAGACAGCCCCAATTTTGCGGCCACTGCAGCCGTCTGCCGCGATTGATTCGACTGGGCAGCGGCTGAGTGTACCAGCACGTCGCAGCCCTGCTCTACGGCCTGGGCGATCTGATATTCAAACTCGCGGATCTTGTTGCCGCCGAAGGCCAAGCCAGTCAGATCATCGCGCTTGACCCAAATTTGCGGACCGGCTAGATGGGCGCTGAGGCGCTTTAATTCCTCCAAGGGCGTGGGCAAGGACGCTAGCTGCAATC
>JAPOYQ010000660.1 GCA_026706505.1 Gemmatimonadota bacterium | reverse complement strand
TTAGGCAGCAGATCGAGATCATCATCGTCGCCCTTGACATATTGGGAGAGTGAGCCGTCTGTAATCGGCTTTATTATAGGGTAGGGACCTGCTCTAAAAAACCGATGCAACGCATAGATCAGGATCGCCAAATAGGATTTCCCTGTGTTGCTCGGCCCGACGAATACGGTCAGAGGACGCAGATCGATCTTGGCCTCGACGATCGGCCCGAAATTGGCCACTTCGAGTTCAAGCGTGTCTTGTTTAGTCAGACCGTTCATATCTTCATTCTCCGTTCCAGCACCTCGTCTGGACCGACTCGGTGTTGATTTTCGGAAGTTGCGAATGGGCGCTCATCCAATACGATCACCAGCATTGCAACAGCAGCCCAAACGAAAAAGCGAATCATAATCAGTACTTGCAAGTTTGGACAAGTAGAATCTAATGTTTATTGTCGAAGCATGAAGAAGCAGACCGCCGTTTTGGACGTTCCGTTTTGAGTTTTGGGCCATCGAGCAGATGTGCTTGCCTATATGTTTCGCTTTTTGCGGTCGTTGTCCCATCGGCTGTCGAGAATGAAATACAAGCATGAACCAGAATACTACCAAGAAGACGCCCAAATGGATAACCAAATCCATTCGTCTGCGGCCGGAAGAAGCCGACGAACTCGCGCACCTGGTGGCGAATACCTCGTACTCGGAGGCGGTGCTCATGCGTCAATGGGTGCTGGTTGGTCTGGAGCAGTTTCGCGTATCCGAGGCCATTCGTGCCTACCAAGAAGCCGAGGTTGATCTGCGGGGTGCGGCCGAACGGGCTGGGTTGCCCGTGGCCGTATTATTGGAAGAAATGGCGGCGCGCAAAGTTGCTGTGCTCGGTACGCCAGAAGATTTTGGGCTTGGTCTAGAGGCTTTGCGTCGGGCTTGGCCGAAGGATGAGTAGTTTTCTCGTTCTAGCTCCAAGTCAATCAGTGCGGTTGCTCGAAGCAGGCGTCCGGCCTTTGATCATTCCTCAACGATGAGTCTATTCTGACGGGCCTGCCGCAGGTGCAAGCTGTCCGACGAGAGCGTACGCGCTGAGCTATATGCGTATCCGTCATTCCGTCATCTCTATCGGATCTCAATTCCACTGGGTTGGGCGACGTAGGACGAACCCGTCGGGTTTGACGACCTCGTCAGGGAGTTGGCTGTCCTTTAGCTTCTTTCGGCCAATAATAAACGCCGCTGTCGCCGCATCGGCCAACTGAGAGGAGTGTCTAGCCGGTGGAGAGGCAACAATCACCCGTTTCTCAGGATAGCGGTCGAGTGTCGCTCGGACGGGCGGCGTGAGATCGCTGTCGCCGGAAATAATAATCGCGGTGTCGAACGCGTCATCTTGGGCATCACCGAGCAGTTCGACCGCAATGTTGACGTCCGTCATCTTTTCTTCGTACGTAGTCCACTCGGCCCCACACTCCGGACAATGTCTCTCTTTGGCGAGGTAGTGGCCGTAGTGGATTTGCAGATCTGATCGAGTCTCCAGCGCCTCTAGAAATGTTGCCTGTCGTTTCGATTTGCTTGGACTGCCGAGGCGTGGAGAAATACGGGCGGTGAAGTACCGGACGGCCGCCAATACTTGGCCCGGTAGAAGTAGATTTTCACCCAAGCGCCGTACGTCAAGCCAATAGTACCGTTGCCAACCCTTGGATTTGAGCCCGTAGTAGAGATTGAAGCCATCGACGTATACAATCACCCGCTCTCCTGCGGCTTGACGTTGTGTTCCCTTGATGTTTGTCGTCATTGACAACCGTCAACTAATAAGTTACCCTTATGTACCCCGCTGGAGATAGCATCTCCGGCCCGACGCCCCGCAAGGGGCGTTTCTTTTTGTCTTTTCCATCATCAATCTTCTGTACACTTCAACCTTACTTTCAGATTGTTCAAACGATTCCACGCCAGAAGTCTTTCGGTGTGAGATATACCCCTCAAACCCTCCCCGGAAAAGACCGCCCCCGCACCTGCTTGAAGGGCGGCATCTTGGGCGCGTCGG
Source organism: Gemmatimonadota bacterium (assembly GCA_026706505.1). The sequence continues at coordinate 2,764 of JAPOYQ010000660.1, read as the reverse complement.
TGACCGCCTCGTCGCGCCAGGAAGTCGCGCGCATGTAGTGCACGGCATAGCCCCTGCGCCGCGTACCGGTCAGATTGGCGTTGCTCTGGTGCAGCGTTAGGCTGTGGTGGAAACTGATACTGCCGGCGCGGAGGGGAGCGGGTCGGATGGGCCAGCCGCCGCTTTCCAGATCGGCGACAAAAGGAGCCAAGCGCTCGCCCCGCAACATGCCCCAGCGGTGGGTGCCCGGGGCAAAGTTGAGGCAGCCGTTGTCGAGGGTGGCCGCGTCAATGGCGGTCCAAGCGGAGACCAAGTCCATGGGGAAAATGTCGCGCCAAGAGGCCGAGTCCTGATGCCAGCCCTGTGCCGAGCCCGTGCGTGGCGCTTTCATAAAGAGTTGGTCGCCGTACATCTTGATGTCGTCGGTGCCAAGCAGGTCGGCGATGATGTCGGCGATTTTGGGATGGGTGACGTGGGCCCACATTACGTCGTCGTACACCGCTATGTTGTACAATTTGCGCACGGCCAGCACTTGGTCGGTGACGGCTTTTTCGCCGCGGCGGAAGACGGGTTCGAGTTGGATGCTGGTGTCGGGAATGTGCTCCAGTTCGCCGGTGGCGATGCGGTCGGTGTGGGCTGCTAAAGAGACGACCTCGTCGGGGGTCAACACGTCTTCGACGGTTAGGCAGCCGTCGAGGTAGAAGCGTTCGACTTGATCGGGGGTGAGGTGGCGCAGGGTTTGTTGGGTCACGGGACAGTCTCCTCCTTCAAGTTAGACCGATAATTTTCCGCCCAAGCTTTGAGCGGGATATCTTCGTCATGGGGCCGCCAGTAGCGCGACACTGGCAGTACTAAGGGGTCGTTGCCAGCATAGGCCGTGCTGCCGGTGCCCAATTCGCCCAAAAGCTGCCGCCGCACCGGGTCGCACCCGGCCAAAATTTCCGGGGCTTGGTGCTCGTAATCCGAGGGGCGGATCCAGCGGTGCTGATAGCCGTAGTACAGGCACTTGCGCGGTTGGTCGGACAGATTGGGGGTCAAGCAGTGGTATAAGGCCGTGCGCCATACCAGCGCGGTGCCGGGGGCGACGTTGACTTCGACAATGCGCTCGGGATCGACGCGGCGCGCATCCTCGTCAATCCACGGCGATTGGCGATGGCTGCCGCGCACAACGCAAATGGCACCGCTCAAAGGTTGGGTCAGGTCGGTTAAATAATAGCCGACTTTCATCTCCATAAACGGCAGCACCCCATTGACGGCGGGCCAACCGTAATTGGGGCCGTCGGCGTGCCACGGGAAAAAGCTGTCCGAGGCACCCAACTCGTGCTCACCGTCGGCTGGATCCTGCGGCGGGCGCACGTCGAGGTGCGACGTGCGGAGTTGGATATTGTAGCCCATCAGGTCCACAATTAGAGGCAAAATGGGCGGATAGTCCACTAATTCCTTGAAGAAGGAATCGGTGGCGATATTGCGCATTTGAAAGGCTTGGCGAGGACCGAGATCGCGCTCCCGGCGGTAGAGGTCGTATAACTCGTCGAGCCGTTGCAACAGCGCAGAGATGCGGTCGGACGGCAGGGCGTCTTCGACGAGGAAGAAGCCGTCTTCATCGAACTGCCGCTGTTGTTCGGGAGTGATTTTTAAGGGGGTTTCGCTCATTGGGCTATTCTCTAAGACGCTACTTCCACATGCAGAAGCCGCCGTCCACCACCAGATTGTGCCCGGTGATATAGTCGGCGGCGGGCGAGGCCAAAAAGCGCACCGCTCCCTTCAGGTCTAGGCCGTCGCGGCCCATGCGGCCCAAGGCGGTGGCGTCGCTGTACGCGTCGATAAAGGCTTGGGGTTGACCGCGCTCAAAGCCGCCGGGCGAAATGGCGTTGACCCGCACGCCCATAGGGGCTAAGTAGGCGGCCGCGTCCATCGTCAGGCCGATGACGCCGGCTTTGGCCGCGGCGTAGTCAAGCGGTTGTTGGAGCAAGCCGCTGTGCTGGTACATGCGGCGGTCGCGGCCCACTAGACCGGCGATAGAGGCGATGTTGATAATAGAGCCCGAGCCTTGTTCGGCCATGATGCGGCCGAAGATTTGGCAGGAGAAAAGGGGGCCGGTCAAATTGGTGTCGATGAGCAAGCGGGCGTCCTCGGGCTTGCGCTCGAACAGGTCGGTGGTAGTCAGCCCCAAGCCGCCGCCGGCGTTGTTGACCACCACATCGACGCGGCCTTGCCATTGGTGCACGTCTTGGGCGAATTGGCTGAGGGCGGCGTGGTCACAGATGTCGAGGGCGGCGCTGTACACCTCACAGCCGTAGGTCTCTTTGAGATGCTCGGCGGTGGCTTGGGCACTGGCTTCTTGGCGCGAAGTAATGGCCAGATGGCAACCGGCGTCGGCTAGGCTCTCGGCCATGTCGCGGCCCAAATCGCGGGCCCCGCCGATCACCACGGCAACTTGGCCAGTCAAGTCGAAAAGTTCTGTGCTCATGGGGATGCTCCTGGCGCGGGGCAATATAGGCGTCTAAAGGTGGGGGATCAACCAGATGGATGCTCCTGATAGGTCATATCCGACCGCTGATCCCAGCGGAACTGATCGGGTGCGTTGGTCTGTTCGGCCCAATCGCGGATCAAGTCGATATCCGCCTGCCGCGCTGCCAGCCGTGCCGCGACGTGGTCTGGATCCCACCCGTTTAAGACCAAGTCGGTCAATTCAGCCACCAACTCTTGGCATTCTGGGTCGGCGGCCCGGTCCACTCGCTCTTGGGGATCCTCTTGTAGATTGAACAACTGGGGGCGCTCTCGC
>JAPOYQ010000067.1 GCA_026706505.1 Gemmatimonadota bacterium | reverse complement strand
CCGACAAGGACATGTTCTTTGCGTGAGCGGATAGCCTGCCGTCGGGCGTCAGTTGCACGAGGTAGGTGGAACCGGAACGGTACGGCCCCCCTTCCTGCCTATAGAGACATCCAAGGTGCAACATCCTATGCAAACTCGCCGATACTTGGCTAAGCTCCGGATGATTTTTCAGGGCCAGCGCAAAGTCCATCAGGCTGGCGCTGCCGTCTTCCACCTGTTGCGCTGTCACGCTCGGGTCCGCAGGAGGCGTCACGCCGGGAGGAAGTGGACAATCTGCCAGGGCGGGGCGCGCATTGGCAAAGAGGCCGGCCAGCACGAGCAGGCCGACAACGGGAATCGCGTATGCCGAAGTGAGCAATGTTCGAGTTTTCATCACGAGGGTTCTCCTTATCGGAAAGGCAAGCTCATTAAAGTGTACGGGTAACGGCGCGTCTAAAAGCGACTTTTGATCTGTCCCCAGGTTGCCGTATGGGTAACGGTCGAGGCATCATCGGGTGCGCTCCCATAAAAACCTGACCCAACGATGAGGTTTAGTGTGAATGCGGTTCCGTCAGCCCTCCTGATTGTAGCAGTGAACTCGCGTGCGTATCCCACCTTGGGGATGTCGGCACTGTCGGTGTCGTCGGTGGGATCGTCGAAGTAATACTCCACGAAGCCGCCTTCCGGGCTACTTTTTGCCGCTTCGATGACCTGAGGCAGAATGAGCCATCCGGTCACGGCGTCTCGGACGGTCGCCACCAGAGGTCGCCACTCGAATCTGTCCGGAAACGCGCCGTGAAACAGGATGATGTTGCTGGTGAGATCTAGGGCGTAGAGGTACACGGGACCGTGTCTCCAAGGCCCGTTCGGATCGCGCGCGGCGATCCTCCCTTTCGAGATAGCGGCTGGATCGGTGGCGGTCTCCACGAGTGAGACAAACCACTCCCCCGCTTGCGTGACGAAGGCCTTCAAGGTTTCTCGATCTACCACGTCCTTGGCAGTAATGGTAGGGCTGCCATAATCGAGTGCTTCATCGCTAATGGGAATCAGGTGGGGCTCACTGAGATCGAATCCGGTGAGCAGCAAGATTGGGATTCCCGAATCGCCCAACAAAAATACGGCGGCATGGCCGGAAGCGCCGGGTATTCCAGGTCGCAGGTCTGGAATAGGGGTGGTCGCATCGAATGCGGCATCCGGTTCCTGCGACAGGGTGCCCATGACAGCGCCGAAAGCCTGGGCCGCAGTGGCAGGATCGGGAGAAGCCAGATTCGCCAGATCGGTTGGGGAGACGCCCAGCGCAGAAAGGATCTCTGCATAAATCAAGGGGTTGAGTAGTCTGCCCGACAATGCCATGGACTTCGCGTGTTCGTACACCCTGCCGTCGGGCGTCAGTTGCACGAGGTAGGTGGAACCGGAACGCCAAGGGCTCCCCTCCTGCCTGACGAGACATTGAAAGTATAGTGCTCCTTCCAGAGTGCTTATCGGGGTCCTATATCGATCTCTCGCGGCCAGCGCGAAGTCCCTCAGGGTAGCGCTGCCGTCTTCCACCTGTTGCGCCGTCACAGGCGGGTCCGCAGGCGGAGTCACGTCGGCAGGGAGTGGACAAGCTCCCTGTGCCAAGATGGGGTGCGCATTGGAAAAGACGCCGACGAATACGAGGAAACAGACAACAAGCATCGATGTCGGGGTGGGCAATGTTCCGACTTTCACCACGAGGGTTCTCCTTTTCGTAAAGGCAAGCTCATTAAATTTACTATGTGATGTTACGCAGCCTTTAGCTGCTGCAATACTTAGCTAATATAAGACTTATTGTGTGATTTTTATGTGATCTACAAGTCTTTTTTTATGATTTTTTTATGATTTTTGTCCAATTACGGTATAATTTGGCCCCGCCAAGCCTACCGCGCCTCGAATTCCGTTGTCTCCTCTAGGTAGTCGCCGCCCGATGATCCCATAACCATGGGTATCTTGCATCCTGACAGAGGTAAAGAAAAACCCCCGTGCCAATCTCCCGGCACGGGGGTTTTTCACTACTGCGTAAGTCAGTTACTATATGTCGATACGATAAAAAAGAGCTATTATAAAATCATACAATCGGCCGTGGTCATCGGGACGCTTCGAGGTTGAAGGTGGGATACTCTCAGCCTAGGAACGGCCTCGACCATGGTCAACCTACTAACATCATTCTAAAGGAGGTCCACTGTGACTGATAACAAGGAAGTTATGCTGCAGAATTACACCCGGCGCGAATTCCGCCAAGGGCTTGAGGCCGGGAAATTCCAAGCCGCGATCATCCCCACCGGCAGCATTGAGCAGCACCTCGAACACCTGCCCTTTGAACACGATATCGCCTCGTCAACATGGGTGGCGCAACAGGTGGCCCTGCGGATGTACCCAAAGGTGATCGTGGCCGTGCCCATGGCCGTGGGCATTTCCGAGCACCACATGAAGCACAAGGGCAGTCTCACGGCCAAGCCGGGTTCGTGGCTGGCGGTACTCTTCGACGCGGTGGAGTGTTTTGCCCGCCACGGCATTGAGAACATCCTAATCCTCAACGGTCATGGCGGCAATGTGCAACCCGTGAACAGCATACTCCGTCAGTGGCGTCTCTTTTTCGAGTCCACAGCTCCGGGGGTGAATCTGCACTTCCATCCCTATTGGAACTTGATTCCGCGGGCGCTCATCGACGAGCACATGGTCACCAAGAGCGCCCCAGGACACGCCCAGGAATTCGAAACCTCACTGGCCATGCACATGTTCCCGGAGAAAATCCGTCACGACGCCATGCAGGACCAGGAGGACAAGACGCCCTTGGAGGCCGATGCGGAAAAGGGAAGGATTTTGTCCGAAGAAGCGGTCAATCGGGTAGTGGAATACCTCGAAGCGATGATGGAAGGGAAAACCCTACTCGACGTGGGGGAGCGGTACTAAAGCCCACAGAGCCACAGTTCAAATGTGGGGCCCGCGCTCCCGGATGACGCGGATCGCCAGATCGGGATCGACCTGCACTATCATCTCCGGTTCAATGGCTAGGTTGCTGATCTCAAATCCGCCCAAAGCACTGCGGCCGTGCCAGCCGGAGCGGCCGTCGGGCTGGCCCTCCTTGGCGCGACGCGACAGGGGGCCGCCGAATACATCGTGCCAGACTTCCGTGTATCCGTCCACCACGCGAGGAGCGTTGGTAAAGGACTCTTCGCGGTGGGCCGAATGCACCATGCCGATGCACTTGACGCAATACCAGACGTCGTTCAGCGTGCCAAAGGGGTGCAGACCCCAGTGCAGCACGCAGATGTGCTTGTGGCCCACGTCCCGGCCGGCCCTGTGCCCTTTCTCTACCGAGGACTCGTCGTTGGTGACCGGACCCTCGCCCGCGCCTGACCCAGAGAAAAAGAGCAAGCCGGAAGGGGTGAAGATGAGCCTCGGAATGCGGTTGGTCTCGGGAGCGATGGCATCTTCTCTGCGGCCCAAGTCGATGCCGAGTTCTTCGAGGCGGTCGTACACATCGTAGTCGCGTTGCCAGCGTGTGGGTAGTTCGAGTTGCATGAGAACCTCCTTTTGGGTTTGCACATGGTATTAATTTCTGGCGAGGCTGTCCAGCAGCGCTTCCGGCAGGGCTTGCGCCAATCGGTCGGGGAAGACTTTGACGCGGTCTTCATAGCGCTGGCGCAGATCGGCGATCCACGCGTCAAAGCGCTCTTTTTCCAGTGCCTTCCTCAGGGCGACCTCGGCCCTTCTGCGGGCCTGTTCAAAGGATTCTCGCCGGAACATTTCTCCGTTTTCCTCGTAGAATTGTCTGACATCTGCCTCGTCAATGGCGATTTGGTTGATGACTTCCCGCTGTCTTATACCCCTGACCAACAACTCCCGTCTAGTTTTCTCGACCCACGCTACCACCTCGGGATCTTCTGGGAGACCGAGGTGCTCGGCGGCTGCTACAAAGAGCGCGGGCTTCTGCAAAAAGCGGCGTCCGAGCAAACCGATAAAGACGCTGTCCAGCAAGGCCCGAGGCGCTCTGATCCTGTGCTGGCGCAACACCGCCATGTAGTCCGCCAGAGAAATGGCCCCGCCCTCGTAAGTGAAGAGTGGTACGCGCTTTTCTTCGTCGGTGAGCTGCAACTTGCCGCTCTCTCCCAAGGCCGCGCCTTTATCCTTCAGCAAAGTCGTCCCCGCAGAGACCCGTTGCCAGTTGAATTCGCGTGCCAAAGTGTCTGCTTTTTCCTCTTCGAGGGCCCGTTGCTTCTCTTCCTGCAACTGCGTCCTTATGCTCTCCCGGTGAGTCTGCAGATCCGTGGGCCGGTCTTCTAAAAAGCGAATCAGGTGATAGTTGCGTCCTCGGCGCAGAGGGGGCGATACTTGGCCGGTGCCAAGCGTGTCGAATACCTCCACGGGGATCGCCAAGAGCCGTTCGGCAGCAGCTCGGGTGACAAATCCCAACTCGCCTTCCCGCAGGGCCGACCAAGTATCGAGCGAATGCTTGCTGGCCAACTCGCCGAAATCGCTCCCGGCTTCGAGCTGGGCGCGGATCTGCTGCGCTTGCTCCCGAGTCCGCACCAAAATGGCAGTGGTCCGACGCTCCCGCGCCATATCCTGCCGATCGAAGAATTGGCGGATCTCCTCTTCGGACACTTGTATCTGGGGTAGGATTTCCTGGTCGCGATAGAGGGAGAGGAGGTGTTCTCTCTTTTTCTCGTCGAGTGTTTTGAGAAAATCGGGGTCTTGGTCCAAGCCTTTTGCATAGGCTTCGAGGAGCGCGATTTCCCGATCGACCACAGACTGTAGGTGGTCCTCCCGGG
>JAPOYQ010000725.1 GCA_026706505.1 Gemmatimonadota bacterium | reverse complement strand
TGATTGGGTACGAGGTCGAGGAGAGCTTGGTCCTCTATGGGGGCTGCGCCGTCGAGGTGGAGAGTGAGGCGGTTGCCCGAGCGGTCGCCGGGCAGGTCCAGCGAGCCGAGGCTGCCGTGGATGGAGCGCTGCCGCTGGTTTTGGCCGTGGGCTGCGTGGTCTTCGATGTACTGGGCCACTGCGCCGCTTTTGAAGAGGATGGTGGCGTAGGCCGCGTCGTCCGCGGTGGCCTCGAACTCGGCTGGCATGTCTTTTTGCCAGCGTTCATACACCCCGCCTGGCGAGCCGCTGCTGGCGTCTGTGCGGCCGGCGACGGGGTTTTTGCGGATCGGCTCGTGCAGGCGCGTCTGCGCGTAGGCTGTGTCGGCCTCGCCGAGGAAGTACTCCATGATGTCGGCAAAGTGAACGCCCACGTCGAGCAGGACGCCGCTGGCGTTTTTCTGGTGCCGCCACACTGAAATGAGCATGCCGTCGCCGCCGCCTATGGCAATTTGCTGCATCAGGCGCGGACGCCCAATGACGCCGGCGTCGATGAGGGCCTTGGCGAGGCGGTTTACTGGGTCGCGGCGATAATTTTCGGCCACTGAGAGGACGCACCCGGTCTCTTGGGCCTTGGCGATCATCTGCTTGCAGGCGCGGGCGGTAAGCCCCATGGGTTTTTCGCACATGGCGTGCCAGCCGCGCTCCATGGCCTCGATGGCCACGGTGTGGTGATGGGCCGGTAGGGTGGTGATATCGACGGCTTGGACCGGGGCGACAGAAGCCAGTTCGGCGAGGTCTTTGACGGGTTGGGGTCGCGTGCCCAGCTGCTCCTCGGCTTGGTCGGCGAGTGAGTGGGCGTTGTCGAGATTGGGGTCGCAGGCACCTACCAGCTCAAAGGGCGACAGGCCGGCGCTTTGCAACTCGGCGAGACCGTAGAGGTGGCGGTGGCCCATGCCGCCGCAACCGACGATGGCGAGGGGCAGTTTTTCGGACATGTTCATCCTTTCTATATAGCAATAATTCAATATAAGGTGCTAGGGCAATGCTCTCCACTTGAGGTTGTGGCAGCAAAAGGCGGCAGGTATATTCCGTATAGTATTTCGCATCTGAAGCCGTAGGGGCGAGGACGATAGCCCATGACAATTGTCGAACATATTGCCACAGCGGCGGACTTGGAGCTACTGCCGGACGATGGGTTTCGCTACGAACTGGTGCGCGGGGAGGTGCGTAAGATGACGCCTGCGGGGAATGAACACGGAAAGATTGCCGCGTTGGTGACCGTATCGTTGGGCCAGCACGTGCTGGCGAACCGACTGGGAGCGGTCTATGCGGCGGAAACGGGGTTCCGGCTGGCGTCGGACCCGGACACGGTGCGGGCACCGGATGCGGCTTTCGTGTGCCAAGCGCGGCTGGATGCGGTTGGCGTGGTGGCGGGCTATTGGCCGGGAGCGCCCGATTTGGCGGTAGAGGTGGTCTCGCCGGGGGACCGCTACGGGGAGGTCGCAGAAAAGGTAGCCGATTGGTTGGCGGCAGGGACGCAGATGGTGGTCGTCGTCGAGCCGCAGCAGCGGACGGTGGCGGTGCATCGGACTCCGAGTGCTGTGGATGTATTGCGAGAAGGCGATGTGTTGGAGGGTGGGGAGGTGGTGCCGGGATGGAAGGTAGCGGTCGCGGCGTTATTCGCTTAGTGCAGTAAGTAAGAATACGTAGCGGCCTGTTGGTTTCTCGTTGGAAATCAGCAGGCCGTTTTGTGCGTACCTGTTCTCGTTATACTCTAAGCGTCAAAACGAAAGGAGAGCCAGTGCGCCCCATCATCATCGGCGCTGGCCGCGGCAGCCGGCTCAACGCCCTGACCGACGGGCAGCCCAAATGCTACGTGCCCATCGGCGGGCGGCGGATCCTCGATTGGATGCTCGAGGCGCTGGCCGCGGCTGGGTTAGAGACGCCGGTCTTTGTCGGCGGCTATCGCATCGAGCAGATCCAGGCCGACTACCCGCATCTGATTTATTGTCATAACGCCAACTGGCAGCACAACAATATCTTGGCCTCGCTCTTTTGCGCCGAGGAGTATATGGCCGATGGTTTTATCTGTTCCTATTCCGATATTCTCTACCGTCCTGCGGTCGTGCGTCGCGCGCTGGAGCACGAGGGCGATATTGCGCTTTGCGTTGATACGGATTGGCGTACGCGCTATGTAGATCGCAGCCAACACCCCGAAGACGATGCCGAAAAGGTCGTGGCCGAGGGCGATCGGGTCGTGGCGATCAACCGCGCTATTCCTGGGTCAGCGGCCAGCGGCGAGTATATCGGCGTGGCGCGGTTCGGTGTGGCGGGCGCGCGGTCTTTGCGGGCGCATTATCAGCGGGTGAAGGCGGAGTACGCCGGGCAGACTTGGAAGGATGGGACGCCATTTGAAAAGGCTTATCTGATTCATCTCTTTGAGGAAATGCTGGACGCAGGATCGGTCTTGCATATGGTGACCACCAATGGCGAGTATATGGAAATTGACACCGAAGAGGACGTCGCGCTAGCCAATGCGCGCTGGTCAGACGAATACGGCGGCTAATATGTCAACACATCAATACTACGAGACGCTCTTTCCGGCGGCAGTGGTCGGCTCGCTGCCGCGACCGGATTTTGTGCGCGAGGCGGTGATGGGTGAGCGGCCAATGGACGCTGAACGGTTGGGGCAGGTGATGGACGCGGCGGTGGCCTATGCGGTGGCGTTGCAGGAGGAGGCGGGGTTGGACGTGATCACCGATGGTGAATGGCGGCGCGCCTCGTATATCGGCGTGATCGCCGAATTGGCGCATGGTTTCGAGTTGGGTCGGAGTACGGACGGCAGGCCGTGGACTATCGTCACGGGCGAGTTGGTGCCGAAAGACGAAGGGTTTATCGCGCGGGAAATAGAATTTCTCAAGCAGATTAGCTCGCGCAAAATCAAGGCCACCTTGCCGGCACCAGCGCTATTGGGCGAGCGGATGTGGGATGCGGAACAATCGCGCGGAGCCTATCCGACCCGCAATGAATTCGTCGAGGCTTGTGTGCCGATTCTGCGCCGCGAGTTGGCGCTATTGTGCGAGGCTGGTGCCGATATCGTGCAGATCGACGATCCGCATCTATGCCTGCTCGTCGATGACGAGGTGCGAGCCGGATATGACGACCCCGAGGCCGAAGCCGACTTTGCGGTGGAGATGACCAATGCGGTGGTGGAGGGAGCCACAGGGGTGCGCTTGGCCGTGCATTTGTGCCGCCGTGCGGGTGCCCGGGTCCGCGGCGAGGCATGTCACACCGGCGACTATGGCCCGATCATCCCCTATCTCAATCGCCTGAAGGTACACCATCTGACTATGGAATTTACTAGTCCGGGCACAGGGGATGCGGAGGTGTTTAAGGCGCTGCGCGAAGATTTGGAGATCGGCTTGGGTTGCGTGGGGGTGCATCCGGGTGAGGTTGACGAGCCGGAGACGATCGTCGGGCGAGTGGAACAGGCGTTGGAGTACTTGGCACCCGAGCGGGTGGTGCTCAACCCGGACTGCGGATTCGCTCCCGGATCGGCGGCGAAAGTCGATATCGACGAGGTCTATGGCAAGCTCAAAAACGAGGTGGAGGCGGCGCGGTACCTCCGGGAAAAATATGGATAGGGGTTGTACTTCAGAGGCGCAATGGTCCGCGATGGGGATCGGCGAGCGGCACGGGTGCTGAGAGTGCGATCAGGTCGGGGATGTCGAATTCGGCCAGCAGGCCAAAGCAGTAAAGAGATGGGGTGCCGTCGTAGGACAGCGGCCAGTCGATGAGGCGACCGAGGGAGTCGATGAGGGCGTTGGTCTTCAGTGAGGCGAGGGCTTGGGGTTTTAGTGCGGCGGCGATTAGCGCGACGACCGGGCAGATGCGGCCGTGAGCCGTCAGGTGTAGTACACGGCTCTTTTGGCTTGCTATCGCCAGCAGCGAGAGCACTTGGCCGACTTGGATGCCGAGCGGGCGCTGGCCAGCGGTGGCGACCAGCATTTGGTGGCGCGGGTCGGTGCGAAGTTCGCCGGTAGCGAAGATGTCGGCAGCGAGTACCCGGCGGCCTTGCGCGAGGGCGGTGGCTAGCGGGGCGGCGAGCGCGCTGCGACCGGCATCGGCGATGAGTAGTTCGATGCCTCGGGGGCGCGGTGGCGCGTATTCGGTCAGTGGCAGAGTCCAGGTATCGTCGAGGTGCAGTAGGTAGTGTTGGATGGTAGCGTCTTTGCGCTTTTGCTCGGTGCCGACTTCTTGTAGGGACCGATTCTTCCACTGTGGCAGCTTGAGTAATGAGGCGAGTGTCTGGCGTGCGGCGACCGGAGGACGCGCTTTTCTTTTGCGTTTTCTGATCTTGCCAAGAGCGGCCTGTGCGATGGAGATCAGGGTGGCGTTGTCGGGGGGCAGGCCGACGGCGAGGGCTTCTTCGGTTTGCAATTCGTCGCGATAGGGCAGGTCGTCATCTGGCGTTTCCAATCCCCAGTGTTGGTTGAGAAATTTGTAGAGTTGGCAGCGGTTGTCGCGCTCGTAGTTGTGGGTGCCGGGGTCGGTGTTGTCGTGGAGGGCGACGTTGTCGCGTGCGCCGAGGAGCGCGAAGACCGGTCGGATGGGTTCGTAGATGGATTTGCGCGCCCGCCGGGTCTGGAAGCAGCAGTCGTCGTGGCGGTTGTAGATAAGCAAGGTCGGGCGTGGCGCAAAGAGCGCGGAGAGCGCGTCGTAGTCAGCGATTGTGCAGAGGTCGGCCGGACATTGCTCTTGGTCGCCAATGTCCTCGATGCAGCCCCGGCGCTGCC
>JAPOYQ010000440.1 GCA_026706505.1 Gemmatimonadota bacterium | reverse complement strand
TCGACGGCCTTGAGCATCCCCGTGGTCGAGCACACTTCGTGCGCGATTTCGACCACGTCCTCGCGGCATTCCGGGTGCGCAATGATGACGGCCTCGGGGTAGTCCGTGCGAGTGCGCTCGACGCTAGCGGCGCGCAGCACGTCGTGCGTCGGACAAGCGCCGTCGTACACCACGATCTCTTTCTCCGGCACCTGCTCGGCCACCCAACGGCCCAAGTTGCGGTCGGGCGTAAAGAGGATCTTGTCGCTATCGAGGCTGCGCACCACTGAGACGGCATTGGCCGAAGTGCAGCAGATGTCGGATTCGGCCTTTACCTCAGCCGTGGAGTTGACATACGTCACCACCGTGTGATCGGGATAGTCTGCTTTCCAATCGTCGAGGCTTTCCGGAGTTATGGAGTCGGCCAGCGAACAGCCTGCGCCCAAATGAGGCAAGAACACCTGCTTGCCGGGGCTGAGGATTTTGGCCGACTCAGCCATGAAATGCACGCCGCAAAAGACGATGCGCTCGGCATCCGTCTTGGCAGCCTCCACTGACAACCCAAGCGAATCGCCCGTGAAGTCGGCCAAGTCTTGGATCGGTGGGATCTGGTAGTTGTGCGCGAGGATGACCGCGTTTTTCTCGCGGCGCAAGTGGTTGATCTGGGCGATGAGCTCCTCGGCGGGCAGGTCGCTGTGGTACTGCCCAGCGGCTGGGGCGATTGTCTCTGAGTGAGTCATGGCTTGACTTGCGCTCCTTCGTCGGGAGGGATGGTCTCGGTGCCGTTGGGAAAAACGCGCCAAAATTCCTTGCGAATGAGGCCGGTGATCATGGCGCTCTTGCTGCTGCCGTGATAGCGGGCAATCGCGTCGAGCATCTCGTGATCCCGGTCGGGTGCCGAAAAGGTCCGCACCTTGGCTCGACGACTCTGATCTTTGGTTGGCATTATATCTTTCTTATATAAAATTTAATTAATATATATGTAATCTAATCAATCGCTGGCGGTCCGTCAATACATTTGTAACCGAGTTTTAACAAAATTGTCTCACGAAAAAGGAGAGATGAGGCGCGGCCCTATAGTTGGCTAATCCGCTCCATGGCCTCTTCGATCCGGTCGCGGTGATTGAAGGCCGACAGGCGCAAGTATCCCTCGCCCGCCGCGCCAAAACCCGCACCCGGCGTGCCGACGATGTGGGCCTGGTCGAGCAAGTAGTCGAAGTAAGTCCAACTGTCCTGCTCATCGGGCGTGGCCACCCACAAATAGGGAGCGTGCTCGCCCCCGTACACCGTAAGCCCAGCCGCCCCCAACTGCTGGCGCATGATCGCGGCATTTTCCATGTAGAACGCAACGCGCTCGGCAATGCCCTGCTGGCCAGCCGGCGAGTACGCAGCCGCCGCGGCGCGCTGCACCGGATACGCCACGCCATTGAACTTGGTCGAGTGCCGCCGCGCCCACAGCCGATGCAGATCCACTTCCTCGCCCGAGGCTGCGCGGCCCTTGAGCTCCTTTGGCACCACGATGTAGCCACAGCGCAAACCGGTAAAGCCGGCGTTTTTGGAGAAACTGCGAAATTCTATCGCCACCTCGCGGGCACCTTCGACCTCGTAGATGGAGCGCGGAATCGCCGGATCGGCGATGTAGCTTTCGTAGGCCGCGTCAAATAGAATGACTGCCTGCTCGCGACGGGCGTATTCGATCCAGCGGGCCAAGGCGTCGCGGGTCATCACCGCGCCCGTGGGATTGTTGGGAGCGCACAAGTAGATCAGATCGACGTGACCGGCGGGCAGGTCCGGGATGAAGTCATTGGCGGCCGTACACGGCATGTAGATCAAGCCATCGTACGAACCATTCTCGTCGGCTGGCCCCGTGCGACCAGCCATGACATTGGAATCGCAGTACACTGGATAGACCGGATCGGTCAGCGCGACCACACAATCGTCGGCGAAAATTTCCTGCACTGCGCCCGAGTCGCACTTGGACCCGTCGGAGACAAAAATCTCGTCGCTGTGCACCTGCACGCCGCGTGCGCCAAAGTCGTGCTCGACAATGGCCTCGCGCAAAAAATCCTGACCCTGGTCGGGCGGATAGCCCTGCAAGGTGTCGTCGTGCGCCATTTCCTCGACGGCCTCTTTCATCGCATCAACCATCGGCCGCGGGATGCCCTTGACCACGTCGCCGATCCCCAAGCGAATCACGTCGGCCTGCGGATGGGCCTCGGCAAACGCCTCGACCCGGCGGGCGATTTCTGGAAAGAGGTAACCGGCTTTGAGCTTGAGGTAGTGATCGTTGATATGCACCATGATATTCACTTTCTTGGAATGAATTAGGAATTACGAATTAGGAATTACGAATTATCAATCATTAGTCCCCAATTCGCAATTCGTAATTCCTAATTTTTAATTCTTAATTCAAAAAGGAGACTCACTCGTGGATATAAGCTTTATGACCAGTGCCGGCGGCCCGAACAATTGGAGCCTCGACGAATGCGCCCGCTGGGCGCGAGAGCACGATTTCGACTGCGTGCGCCTAAACGACTCCGGCGCGCTCGACTCGGACCACATTCTATCAGTCGGGCCGGACTCCGTGCTGGAAACCTTGCGCCAGCATGGCCTGTACCTCGCCGCCCTCACCGCGCACTACAACCTGCTCGACGACGACCGCGAGCAGGCCCGCGCCGCCCAAGCCAAGCTGCTCAATGCCATTGCGTCGGCCCGCGCCCTCGACTGCCCCGTCATCGTCACCAGCAGCGGCGCACCCGTGCGCAACGGCCAGTTCTACGGCATGTTCTCCTCCGAACCCGGCAACCCCTCCGACCGCTCCGACGAATTAGTCGATCGCTTCCAAGCCATGTTCGAACCCGTGGTGCAAGCGGCTGAAGACAACAATGTCCGGCTCGCACTCGACGTGGCCGTGCGCATGGGCCAGATCGGCTGCAACCCAGAGATGTGGAAAAAAATCCTCGACGCCGTGCCCTCGGATCACCTCGGCCTGTCCTGCGACCCTTCGCACTGGCTGTGGATGCACATCCTGCCGGTCGAAGACGTCATCCGCGACTTTGCTGGCCATTGGTACTACGCCGATGTCAAGGACTGCGAGATTAGCCAGCGGATGCTCTACCGCCAGGGCATCATCGGCAACTGGTGGTGGCAATACCGCGTCCCCGGCCGCGGCCAGCTCAACTGGAGCACCATCATCGGCGCGCTGTGGGAATCGGGCTACGACTACGTGCTGTGTGTGGAAAACGAGGATCGCGGCTTCCCCGGCCTAGAGGGCTTTGCCTTTGGCGGCCAACACCTGCGCAGCTTGCTGCCGCCCAAGGAGTCTAACTTTAAGCGGCAAGGGAGACATTGGAAGACGAGCGGGTGGGAGCGTAGGAAGTAGGGGGCGGTTTGCAAACCGCCCCCTACTTGCCGTTAGGACCATTTGCCATACTATTATCTTCTGACGTTATGCCCTGTAGGGGCAACCCTTGTGGTTGCCCTCGTTGGATCCCTGAATACGCCGGGTCTCTTGGGCGCCCACAAGGGACGCCCCTACACCTACCGGTTCGGCGCAGATGCGCAACGTCAGTTATTTTATTTACTACGCTGCAACCAGACACAGAGGAACCATGAGCACGGACAAAAACCGCGACTTCATCCGCGAAGCCATCGACATCGACATCGAGAACGGCCGCTACGACCGAGTCATCACCCGCTTCCCGCCAGAGCCTAACGCGCACCTGCACATCGGCCACGCCAAGGCGATCTGCGTCAACTTCGGCATTGCCGCCTCCTACGATGGCCAGTGCAATCTCCGCTATGACGACACCAATCCCACGCGCGAAGAGCAGGAATACGTGGACTCCATGCAGGAGGACATTCGCTGGCTCGGCTTCGACTGGGGGGCGCAGCCGTACTACGCTTCCGACTATTTCGGCCAGCTCTACGAATGGGCCGTCGCGCTCATCAAAAAGGGCTTGGCGTACGTGGATGACCAGACCGCGGACGAGATTCGGGAAAATCGCGGCACGCTCACCAAGCCGGGCAAAAACAGCCCGTACCGCGACCGCTCCATCGAAGAAAACCTCGACCTATTCGAGCAAATGAAAGACGGCGCATTCCCGGATGGCTCGCGCGTGTTGCGCGCCAAAATCGACATGGCCGCGCCCAACATCAACCTGCGCGACCCCGTCATGTACCGCATCATGCACACCGCCCACCACCGCACCGGCGATGCGTGGTGCATTTATCCCATGTACGACTGGGCCCACGGCCAGAGCGACGCCATCGAGGGCGTTACGCATTCGCTGTGCTCAGACGAATTTACCAACAACCGGCCGCTCTACGACTGGTTCATCGAAAAACTCGGCATCTTCCCCTCGCGCCAGATCGAATATGCCCGCGGCAACATCACCTACACCGTCCTCTCCAAGCGATACATCCTGCAGCTCATTGAGCAGAATCTCGTCTCCGGTTGGGACGATCCTCGGCTCTACACCCTGCGCGGCTTGCGCCGTTTGGGGTACCCACCGGCGGCCATCCGCCGCTTCTGGACCGAAGCCGGCATTGCCAAACGCGGCAACAACATCGACATCGCCCTCCTCGAATACTGCATCCGCGACCAGCTCAACCAGACCGCGCCCCGGCGCATGGCCGTGCTCAACCCGCTCAAGGTCGTCATTGAAAACTACCCAGAGGACCAAAGCGAGATGCTAACGGCCATCAACAACCCGGAAGACGACAGCGCCGGCACCCGCTCCATCCCCTTTTCTCGGCACCTCTACATTGAGCGCGAGGACTTTATGGAAGACCCGCCGCG
>JAPOYQ010000219.1 GCA_026706505.1 Gemmatimonadota bacterium | reverse complement strand
GCCGCTTCGACATCGAGGCGGTTGGCCAAGCCATCGTCGATAAGCTGATTCGCCGCCACCCCCACGTCTTTGACGATGCGAGTGCGGACGGGGCCG
This sequence comes from Gemmatimonadota bacterium, assembly GCA_026706505.1. The sequence goes on along the minus strand of JAPOYQ010000219.1, from coordinate 4,684 downwards.
ACGAGGTTTTGCTCCGCTGGGAGCAGATCAAAAAGCAAGAGCGCCGGGAGCAAGGGGAAGCCGCGCCTTCGTTGTTGGAGGGCATCCCCAAGTACCTTCCCGCCCTAATGCGCGCTCATCGGATCCAAGCTCGAATCTCACAGCAGGGGTTTGATTGGGACGACATTGATGGCACCCTCGACAAGGTCGAAGAGGAATTCGCCGAAGTGCGCAAGGCTTGGAAGGCAGGTGAGGCCACAGCAGTCGAGGAGGAGTTTGGCGACTTGCTCTTCTCGTTGGTCAACGCCAGCCGATTCCTCAAAGTAGACCCCGAGCAGGCCCTCAGACGGGCAATCGCCAAATTCGAGCGCCGCTTCCGCGCCCTAGAGGAAACCGTGCATGCGCGGGGCGAGGAAGTAGCCGCGCTCTCACTGGCGGCCCTAGATGAGATATGGGACGAGGTGAAGACGCGCGAAAAGGCCGAAGAATAAGGAAGCGACGTGGAACTGGCGCTCGACAAGGTTCCCCTCCGCGTTGACGTGCTCTTTTTCGCCACGGTCTTGGGTGTTTTGGCGCTTTTGGTGCTGGCCGTGCGCGTCGCTGTCCAGCGGGCGGGGCAGGCCACCGATTTGTGGACGATGCGGGCGGCTATGGGAGCGGTGTTTTGGTTGGTGGCGACCGGACTGGTCGCGCTCTCGGGTGCGTTACGCGGCTTCTCGCTACCCTTCTTCACGGGCTTGATGATTTTAACGGGTGGGTTGGCCTTTTCGCGGATGGGGGCCGCGCTGATGGTTGCGGTCGGCCCGGTCGGGCTAATTGGCTTCCAGTTTTTCCGCGTGCCGGTAGCCATGTTCTTACGAGGTATGTACCAGGCCGGGCAGGTGCCGGTGCAGATCACCTATGAAGGACTCAACTTCGACATCTTCGTCGGCTTGACCGCACCGGCCATGGCTTGGCTGGTCTGGCGCGGCAAGATGGGATCTTACGCGATATGGGCTTGGAATGCGGTTGGGCTGGTGCTACTGGCCGAGGCGATCGTCATCGCGGTTCTCTCCATGCCGACGGAGTTCCGCGTCTTCACCAACGAGCCGCATAGCGCGTTTGCAACCTACGCGCCCTACGTCTGGCTGCCGACAGTCTTAGCACCAGCCGCCCTATTGAGTCATTTGTTGGTATTCCGCTGGCTGTTGTCGAGTTGCTCTGGGTCGAGGTAATCCATGGCCGGATCGAGTTTCCAGCGGCACTGGTCGGGGGGCTGTACGGTGCGGCCCCACGCGGCTAGGATGGACCGGTCGGCGCGGAGCGCGGCCATGCGCGCGGCGATCCAATCTGGGTCCCACCCGTCTAGGATTTCGGCTTTGAGCGCGGCCAGCGTTTCTTGGTGCGCCGGATTGGCCGCTAGGTCGCAGCGCTCGCGCGGGTCGTCTTGGAGGTTAAAAAGCTGGCAGGGCTGGCCGTGGTAGTAGTTGAGCTTCCACGGCCCGCGCCGAATCATGCGCTGAAAAATGCCCACTTCAGGGAAGGGCCCGCCGGCCCCGGCCGCGTCTTGGCAGAACTCGGAGAAGGCGATGTCGTCCCACTTGGCGTTTTGGGGATCCGCGAGCAAGGGCAGTAGGCTGCGGCCCCGCGAGTTGGGCAGGGCCGGGCAGCCCAAGGCGTCGATCATGGTCGCGTTGAGGTCGAGTGAAGAAATTACCCGGTCGCAACGAGTGCCTGCGGGTAAGCGCCCGGGCCAAGCGAGTATGGCTGGCACCTTAACCGAGTCCTCGTAAAAGGTCTGCTTCCACCACAGCCCGTGTTCGCCGACCTGCTCGCCGTGGTCCGACGTGTAGAGGATGAGGGTATTTTCCTCTAAGTCGTTTTCCCGCAGCGTGGCTACGATCTGGCCGATTAGCACGTCCATGCGGTGGACTAGCGCCCAATAGGCAGCGCGAGCGCGACGTGTCTCTTCCTCGCTGACTTCCTCAATCTCGCAGGCTTGGCGCCAGCGCTTGATGTGGGGATGCAGGTGGTCGCCGAAGGGTTCGGGGGTTTGCGGCGGGGTGATGTTTTCGTAGTAGTAGCGATAGTCTTGCAGGCGGGCGACAAAAGGCTGGTGCGGCAGCATGAAACCGACCGAGAGCGAAAACGGCTCAGCTGCTTGGCCGGCGCGCTTGGCAACGCCGAGGCGGTTGAGGTAGTCAACGGTCGCGGCGGTGACGTCTTCGTCGTGGACTTGGTAGGCGCTCTGGCCGTGGCCAGACAGGCGCAGGCTGACGCGGCCCGGCCCAGCCGTGCCCGCGAGTTGGCCGTGATCGACGCCCTTGCCCCCGGGCTGGTTGGGGCCGTGATCGCCGACGAGCCGCTCCGCGTACCCGTGCAGTTGGTCCGGCCCAACCGAGTGCATGCGGCCGATGAGAACAGGGCGGTAGCCACCCGCGCCCATGGCGTGGGCGAAGGTGGGGATGCTGGAGTCGAGGATGTGGGAGTTGGTCCAGACTTGGTTATCGCAGGGGTAGCGGCCCGAGAGCATGGACATTCGCGAGGGCACGCAAATCGGCGAGGGGCAATAGGTGTTGTCGAACACTACGCCGCGTGCGGCGAGGGCGTCGAGGTGGGGGGTCTCGACTAAGGGATCGCCATAGCAGCCGGCGACGTAGGGGCTGTGTTGGTCGGAGTGGATATAGAGTAGATTGGGGCGGGGTGCTTGGCTCATAAGGGTCCTTGTTGGTTAAGCAGTGTGCGCGACAAGATACAGGGCCGGTCGGGGCCGAGCAAGATGAGGCGGGGCAGGTTTTGCTCGCGCTGCTGCCTTGTGTACGTTTTTTTGAACGGCGAACTGCAAGCGAGGGAGATTGGGCATGCAAACCAAAAAAGCCGCCAAGTCGGCGAAGATGAAGCGGAAGGACTACGAGCGCGAATTGGCCAAGTTGCACCACGAATTGGTCAAGTTGCAGCACTGGATCAAGGACCAGGGTTTGCGGGTTGTGATCGTCTTTGAGGGGCGCGACACGGCCGGCAAGGGCGGGATTGTCAAGCGCATCACCGAGCCGCTCAATCCGCGCGGCGCGCGCGTGGTGGCCTTGGGCACGCCGTCGGACCGCGAGCGCACCCAGTGGTACTTCCAGCGCTACGTGACCCACCTACCGGCCGCAGGGGAGATCGTGGTTTTCGATCGCAGTTGGTACAATCGCAGCGGCGTCGAGCGAGTCATGGGTTTCTGTAGCGAGGAGGAGTATTGGGAGTTTCTCCACTCGTGCCCAGAGTTTGAGCGCATGCTAGTGCGCTCGGGGATCATCCTGCTCAAGTACTGGCTCTCGGTGAGCGAGGAAGAGCAAGAAAACCGCTTTCAAGAGCGCGCCCGAAATCCGCTCAAGCACTGGAAGCTCAGCGATATAGACCTCAAGTCGCGGAAAATGTGGATCGAGTACTCCAAGGCCAAAGACGAGTCGTTCTTCTACACGGATATTCCGGAAGCGCCTTGGTACACGGTCGAGGCCGACGATAAGCGCCGAGCGCGTCTCAACTGCATTGCGCACATTCTCAGCCAACTGCCCTACGAGGACGTGATGCCGAAACAGACACGGCGACTACCAGCGCCCGCCGCACAGCAAGTTGCACTTTGTCGATGAGAAGTACTGAAAAGCGGTTTTGCGACCTGCCCGAGTGCAAGTGATGAGACGCCATGTCCAGCCAGTTCGAGTTTCTCGGCTTTCCCCACATCGCCGCGATGGGTGTGACGCTGGCCTTGCCGATCCTCTTGGCCATCGTCGTCAAGCGGCTCAATTCGGCAAAGGCGACTCAAGCCATCTGCGGCGCGTTCGCGGCCGTGCTTCTGCTCAACGAGATCCTGCCTTGGGGCCAGCGCTTGGCGATGGTCGGAGCGTACGAGTTTGTGCGGTGGTACCTGCCGTTGCACGTCTGTAGCATCACCGTCTTCGCCGTCGCTGCCGCGCTCATCTTCCGCTGGCAGACGGCGTATGAAATCGCTTACTTTTGGGGACTTGCCGGCGCGACCAATGCCGTCGTCACGCCGCCGCTCGTGGCTGACTATCCAGCGTATCGCTTCTTTCAATATTTTATCGCGCACGGCGGCATCGTCGCTGGCGCGCTGTTCGCAACTTGGGGCCTCGGCATGCGACCGACGGCTAGGTCCGTACTTCGCGCCTTCGCGCTGCTCAATCTCCTGGCTATTGTCGCGTTCGGCGTCAATTGGGCGCTGGGGAGCAACTACATGTTCCTCAGCCGTCCGCCCGTTACCCAGTCGCCGTTTTTCTTCGCCCCGTGGCCGTGGTATATCCCAATCCTCGACGGCGTGGCGCTCGTTTTATTTTACGTGCTACTCATACCCTTTAAAATCGGGCGCAGGGTAGATAGCTCGTGAGTGTTTACCCATGAAGGCATCCTCCCGAAAAAAGAGAACTACGCCTAAAAAAACCGAGCAGCAGGATCTCAAAGCGGATATCGGCACGCGCATAGTCGGGTTATTGGAAACGCCTCGGGTTCCCTTTTTTATCATCGCGGCGACATTCCTCCTAGGGATCTGGACCTTCGACGCCAAGCTTTCCCTCAGCGGCGACAACGCCGAATTCATCACACTGACGCGCAGTCTGGCCCAAGGCGAGGGGCTTTTGCACATCAACTCGCCCGACCCCAAGCCAGCGACTAAGTACCCTTTTGGCTTTCCCCTTTTGCTGGCTCCTTTGGCGTGGGCTTTTCCCGGCGA
>JAPOYQ010000092.1 GCA_026706505.1 Gemmatimonadota bacterium | reverse complement strand
GCCGTCGGCTCGCTGCGCGTCGATGAAGTGCTCTTCCAAGAACATGTAAACGAGCGCTTTATCGGCTGGGATGTGCGCTCAGGCATCCGCTTCGAGGCTTTGACGAAGGACTCAGACACCCCCCGCCAAGACCCGGGATTGTCTCTAAGAGTGCGATACTCGCGGCCTGTGGGCTGGAAGTCTCAGTTAGATTTCGGCGCCCAGTACTCCTCGCCATTCACCGGCGATTTTGGCACTGACGTCTTTACGCTGTCGAGTTCGCTGAACTATCTGTATGAGGTGACCAACCGCATTGACTTTACGCTCAGCAACATCCTGACGGCTTCGCGCAGCGAGCCGGACGTGGAGGCAACAGTGGTTAATCAGGTGCGATCGGGATTCATCTTCTTCATCGAGAACCAGGTCAACCTCAATGTCACCGGTTCTATCGCCAAAGAGCGCGGCCAGGATCCCACGCAGGGCCTGAATATGGCGATCGAGTACCGCCTGCGTTAGAGAACGGCTACCCGAGTACAGAGGCAAGTTGACAGACGAGGTAGGGCCACCCTTTGGGGTCATAGATGGGGTGGGTGGCTCTGCCGAGGCGGGGCCACCCAGTATGGAGGAACGTAGGGGAGAATGGGTGGCTCCGCCGATGCTGTGTTTGGGGTGCTTGAGACGGCAGACAGGCTACACTTCCGACGTTTGATGAGATTGGTCCGTGATTGCGAAAAAGCAGACAAGAATACGTCATCCTACCGTTGCGGATCGGCGAATTTGCGGTTGGCGCGAATGGGCGTCCCTGCCAGCACTTGGCATCGCTGCTATTAAGGCGAAGCTCGATACGGGCGCGAAGACATCGGCATTACATGCCTGGGATATCAATACGTATGAAGTCGATGGACGCCCTTGGGTTAGCTTTTGCGTACATCCTCTGCAACGCGACGACGTCTCGGTCGTGTACTGCTCTGCACCGCTTTGCGACAGGCGTTGGGTGACCAATTCCGGGGGTACGCGCGAGCGGCGCTACGTCATCTCGACGGGCCTCAGAATCGGGCCTGACTCTTGGCCGATTGAACTCACCCTTACCAATCGCGACGAGATGGGATTCCGCATGCTCGTTGGCCGAGAAGCCATGCGCGGCCGCCTGATCGTCGATCCGAACGCTTCCTACCGCGCTGGCAAGCCCAGTAGGAAAGTGAAGAAATCTCCCAAAACCTAGCCATTACCAAACCGAGAGGACGCGCTTATGAAAATCGCCATGCTGGCCCGCAACCCGAATCTCTACAGCCATAAGCGCCTCGTCGAGGCCGCAGAAGCCAAGGGGCACGAAATCGACATTATCAACACGACCCAGTGCAACATGAATATCACGGCGCATCGTCCCCAAGTGCTGTACCAGGGTGAATCCCTCACCCTTAGGGGCTATGACGCCGTGATCCCGCGCATTGGTGCGTCGGTTACCTTTTACGGCCTTGCGGTACTGCGCCAATTCGAGATGATGGGAGTTTGGCCGCTGAACGAGTCCGTGGCGATTGGCCGTTCCCGCGACAAATTGCGCTCGTTGCAGCTTTTGTCGCGGGAGGGCCTCGGCTTGCCGGTTACCGGATTTGCCAATTCGGCAAGCCAAGCCGAGGAAATGATCAAGATGGTGAATGGCCCCCCCGTCGTTATTAAGCTGCTGGAAGGCACTCAGGGCATCGGCGTCATCCTCAGCAATACCATGTCGTCGGCAAAGAGCGTGTTTGAGGCATTCCGGGGTGCTAAGATCAACATCTTGGTGCAAGAGTTTATCAAGGAAGCGGGCGGGGCCGACATTCGCGCCTTTGTCATTGGCAACCGCGTCGTCGGAGCCATGATGCGTCAGGGGGCACCAGATGAGTTCCGCTCCAATCTGCACCGAGGCGGCTCGTCTATGAAGATTCGCATCACCCCCGAGGAACGCTCGACTGCCGTACGGGCAGCCAAGGTGATAGGTCTCAATGTCGCCGGCGTCGATCTTTTGCGCTCCAACCACGGACCCGTGCTCATGGAGGTAAATTCATCGCCGGGATTGGAGGGCATTGAGAAGGCGACGAATCTCGATATCGCTGGGCAGATCATTGCTTTTATAGAGAGCCATGCTAAACCTATGCGGACTAGGACTCGCGGCAGGGGTTGATTGATGAAAGCGCGTGCGCCAAGACCATCGCAGGTCGTCTGCATCAACGGGGCGGAGATTGGCCCTGGTACGCGAGCCCAAATCGACCTGCCTCTTGTCGATCTCTCTACCCGCGTGCCGCTGACCATGCCGGTTCACGTCATCAACGGCCGCCGAGATGGTCCGCAGTTGTTCGTGTCGGCAGCCGTACATGGCGACGAGCTCAACGGCGTGGAAATCATCCGCCGCGTCGTCAAATTGAGCGCGCTGAGGCGACTACGCGGTGCGCTCATCGCCGTGCCGATCGTCAACGTCCCGGGCTTTCTCAATCTCAGCCGGTATTTGCCAGACCGCCGAGATCTCAATCGCTCGTTCCCAGGGCTAAGCAAAGGCTCTCTCGCAGCCCGTCTCGCCAAGCTGTTCCTCGATGAGGTCGTCGTGGGTTCCACGCACGGAATAGACCTGCATACTGGTGCTGTGCATCGGGACAACTATCCGCAAATCCGCGTAAACCTCGACGATGCCGAAGCCGAACGCATGGCGCGCGCCTTTGGCGTCCCACTCGTGATCAACGCGGGATTTCCCGAGGGGAGCCTGCGCGCGGCAGCCAGCGAGCACGGCGTACCGGTCATCGTCTATGAGGCGGGGGAAGCACTGCGCTTTGACGAAGCGGCCATCCGCGCTGGCGTCAAGGGGGTGATGCGGGTGATGCGGGAACTGGGCATGTTGCCGCCGCAGAGGAGCGCCAAGCCCGCCCACGACCCCTTGATCCTGCGCTCAAGTCAGTGGGTGCGTGCGCCCTGCAGCGGGGTCGTGCGGGCCATTAAACCCATAGGAGCACGGGTGAAGACGGGCCAAGTCTTGGCTATTGTGTCCGATCCGCTGGGCGAGACGGAAACCGAGATAGAAGCTCCGGTAGATGGCGTGGTCATCGGCCGCACCAATCTGCCTTTGACGCACGAGGGGGAGGCGCTCTTTAACATCGGATTGACCGCGGGAACGCAGATTGTGGCCCGCACGCTCGACGATTTCGACCCCCTAGAGGAATACAAATCGGGCGCGACCGGAGAACTCGCGAAAACAGAGCCGGAAATCGTCTGATACATAGAGGGCCTGTCGCTGGGCTGCCACGTCGGTTCACGCAACTGAGGTTAGCTTGAGAATGTGAGCTAGATGAGCGTTGTCACTTAATTAACATTCGGCGACGGAAGGAGTTTTCGTAAGATATGACGATCGAAGATATGCTCGACGCCGCGCAACAATTCTGGAGAACAGTCAGTGCCTCGACATTGCTCCTAGGACTCAATGTACAGGTCGCCGCGACAATTGTCGCAGTCCTCGTTGCGCTTCTGATCGGCCTAGTAATCCAAAGCAGGGCCCGTGTATTCGAGGCTGAACCGAAGGCCGGACCGCTGCTCTACCTGCGTACAATGCTTTACCGAACGCGCAATCTGGTCTCTCCCGCGCTGAGTGTGTTGCTGTTGGGCGTCGCTGTTGAGGTCTGCGTCGCTTCGGTGGGCCAGAGTTGGCTAATCCGGATTGCTCAAAGCGTAGCGGTCGTCGTGTTCTTCTATCGCATCATTTCAGGTTTTGTCGGCAATTCCCTTGTCTCCGGTCTATTCATGTGGGTCCTGATCCCCTTAGCAACGCTCCGCGTCTTCGGTTGGCTCGATGAAGTCAGTGCGTGGCTGGATGCAGTTTCCCTCGATGTTGGCACCATCCGCATTTCTCTGCTTTCGCTCGGGCGTACCTTTGTTGCAGGCGGTGTGCTGTTTTGGCTTGGTAGCATCTTAAACACGTTTGGCAAAGAAGCTATCCGCAACCGCCACGCGCTGGATGTCGGCACGCGGGAGATGATCATCAAGCTGTTCCAGATCGGCCTGTATGTCAGCATCTTCCTGTTGCTTCTTGGGGCGATGGGCATCAATCTCACTGCTCTCGCGGTCTTTGGCGGCGCACTCGGCGTCGGCCTTGGGTTCGGCCTGCAAAAGATCGCTGCGAATTTCGTTTCTGGATTGATTATCCTCTTTGACCGCTCAATCACACCTGGCGACTACATTGCGTTCGACGACGGACATTCCGGAACACTCCGCGAGCTGAATATGCGGTCGGCAACGTTGGAGACCTTTGATGGCAAGGACATCATAGTTCCAAATGAACAGTTTATTACATTGCCGTTCATCAACTGGACGCACAACAACAAGAAACAGCGCTACTCACTTGAATTCTCAGTGGCCTACAAGACGGATCTCCATACCATGCTACGGCTGGTGAGGGAGGTTGTTGCCAGTCACCCGAAGGTGCTGTCTGGACCTGAGTTACCTATTGAAGAACGGCCGGACGCGGAGATCAGCAACTTCGGTGATTCGGGTGTCAACATTCTAGTCGAGTTTTGGATGCTCGGGATTGATGATGGGGAAAACCGGGTCGGCGCGGATCTGCTTCTTATGATTTGGGATGTACTAAAAGAGAACGATATCGAAATCCCGTTCCCGCAACGCGATGTAAGGATTGTACGCGCAGGGCCGTGAAGGCAATATCCCAGTTGCAAAAGGAATAGTGATGACTGCACAACGAACTGGATCGGCCACAGGTAGCCCCTCGGCAGCTTCCCAATCGGGGCACGGTTTTGGCACCGCGCCTGTCTTTCACGGGTCGATCAGCACGAGCCTCGGC
>JAPOYQ010000743.1 GCA_026706505.1 Gemmatimonadota bacterium | reverse complement strand
TCTGAGGACGAAGAGCCATCCTTTTTTATTTCTTCCAAATCCTGCGTCCACTGCACCATGTGCTTTTTGGCTAAGTCGCGACCTCCAATGCCGAACCCGATCGCCGCGGCAATGGCTGCTGAACCGAGGATCAGTCCAAAGGCGAGGGTAATGATCTCGTTGGCGATGCCCATCTCCCTGAGCCCCATAAATAGGGCCAATGCCACGATCGCAACCCGGACGATAGTGCCGAGTATGCTGCCATAAGCTCCCCCTCTTCTGGACGCGATGCGACCAAACACAGACGCGAGGTAAAGCCCGAAACCAAAGATCACCGCGCCCAAGACGATCTTGCCGAACAGCAGCGTCAGCTTCACGAGCATACCGGCCAGATCTTGAAATCCAAGCTGCGCGGTCGCCTCAATGGCAGAGAAGAGCAGCACGGCCACCATGGCGACATATCCCGCCAGTTGCGACGGCGGGCGCTCCAACGCAAGAGTCGCCTTCGCTGTTGCAGGGCGATCCTCAGCAGAAGTCGCCTCTGCGATGGAAGGCGAGCGCTCCTCAGCAACGGTCACCTCCGCGATGCCGAGGCGCTGGAGCAGCGCGTTGAAACCTATTTGCCTGAGCACATCGTCAACCACGCGAGCTACCAATCGAGCCACCAGATAGCCAATGAGGAGGATACCTGCGGCGACCAAGATAGACGGTACTGCCGCCAAGGCCCCTTCCAGCATGGAACTAGCGGGATCGGAGATAGCCCTGAAGTTCAGTGATTCGAGCGCAGCGATGGCCGAGATGATCAGGATGACTGCATAAGACAGAGTACCGGCAAGCCCCGACAGACTTTCGATCCCCAGTCCAGTCGCCAGTCCTACGCGACGGCCAAAATCGTTTACCCCGGTGGCGTCAAGGACATTGGTTACTACCTGCTGGACGATGCGCGCACCGAGCCAGCCGATTAGCATGATGAGAGCGGCAGCAAACAGGTTGGGCAGGAAACCAACTATTTTGGCCAGCATCTGCTGCACTGGCTGCAGCAATCCCTGCAATCCCAAGGCATCCAAGACCGCCGGGAGCAGCACGAGAAACGTAAGCCAGTACACGAAGTTACCAATGGTCTGCGGTAACACACTTTCTGTCGTGGGCTCGATTCCAGCCGGTTCAGCTAAACGCCGCTCGATATTCGCTCGCGAAAGCACGCCGGTTACGATCCGCCGCAGCAGGCTACCCGCGATCCAAGCAAGCAAAAGCAACACGCCAGCGCTCACCAGCTTGGGCAGATAAACGAAGATCTGGTTTAGCATCCCGTTGAGCGGTTCGGTCAGTGCCGTCATGCCTAGTATCTGAAAAAAGGCAATGAGCACGAAGATCATCGCTAGGTAGAACACCGCTTTGCTGATCCAGCGTTCGGGATGGATATCCGCAGCAGCATCGCGGCCCATGACCAACCCTACTACTTTGTCATCCAGTCGCGTCTTGAGCAGAATCCGCCGGACGATCAAGGACACCAGATGAGCCACCAACCATCCGAGTACGAGTACGACGAAAGCCACGATAATATGGGCAAAGGGGGAAAAGTATTTCTCCCACCATTCACACCTTTCAAGCACGCTTGCTAGTTCCATAGCAACTCCTTTCTCCGAGTATGCGTGGTCCCTTTTCGGTCGTCGGACGAAATAATAGCAAAGCCTGTGCCACTCTTTAGAGCCTCGTCTCGGACTTCGCGGCAATTCCTTAAATTACATGGTGTTGCATCGGATTCGGCCCGAGGCCGAGCTTGACAATCAAAATCGCGGATACGACATTTTGTCGCCCTGACCAGATCACTTTGACGTAGTACGCAACAAACCACCAATGCAAGCATCCTCCGACCCAATCGCTCATGCGCCTTTGCTAGGCAGCGTGTTCGTTGCCGATAGCAACCCGAAATACCTAGCAGTTGTGACCCAAATCCTACGGGAGAAAGGTTGTGATGAAGTTGTCGAAGCCACGGATGCCACCGTCGCCGAGCGGCTGCTCAAAACGCAGTCTCTGGACGTGGCGCTCATAGATATCAAGATGCCGGGCGGTATGCAGTTGCTGCGCACAGCCATTCGCCTGACTCCGCCGCTGCCGGTAGTCATCTTCACTTCTTATACAACTGTAAAACAAGCCGTCCAGGCCATGCGGCTAGGTGCCGTCGATTACGTGATCAAACCGGTTGATGCCAATGACCTGCTGATTGCCGTACATCGCGCACTTGAACGCAAGCGGGTATTTGACCCTATCTCAGCTAGCCAGATGGAGGCAAAGACGGGATTCGGCGAATTGTTGGGGACCTCTAGTGCAATGCAGACAGTGTTTGATCAGATCCGCCGTGCGGCACCGTTCAAATCAACGGTCCTGATCACGGGCGAAAGCGGCACTGGGAAAGAGTTGGTGGCAAGTGCCATCCACTCACTCAGCGCTGTGAGCAATGGGCCGTTCGTTGCCATCAATTGCTCGGCTCTGCCGATAGACCTAGCCGAAAGTGAGTTGTTCGGACACGAGAAAGGTTCCTTTACCGGGGCCACACAGGCCCAACGGGGGCTTTTTGAAGCAGCCCATGACGGGACCCTTTTCCTCGATGAAATCGGGAACTTAGAGATGCAGGGGCAGACGAAATTATTGCGCGTGCTGGAGGAACAGAAAGTCCGACGCTTAGGAGCGACTCAATTAATCGATGTCAACGTGCGCGTGGTCGCAGCCTCGAATGAGAATCTGACAACCGCGGTCAAAATGGGACAATTCCGCGAAGATCTATACTACCGCCTCAACGTCATTCACATTCCCGTCCCGCCCCTCAGAGACCGGCGGTCGGATATCCCACTATTGGTGCGGGTTTTTGCCGAGCGTTTCGCCGAGCAGAATGGGATCGCTCCCATCGAAATAGCAGATCGGTGTCTCGACCGCATGGCTACATACGACTGGCCGGGGAATGTCAGGGAGTTAAAGAACGCGGTCGAGCGTCTGGTGATCTATGCCGCAGACAGCAACAGGGGCATCGAAGAACAAGACATCGAGTCCATTTTGCCAATTGCTCCGCCAGACGATTCGGAATCTCAGAGGCCAGATTTCGTGCCGCGAAGACTGGACGACGTTGAAAGGGAGATGATTTTAGATACGCTCATACACACTGGCGGCAACCGCACTCAAGGTGCCGCAATTCTGGGCATCAGTTTGCGAACGCTACAGCGAAAACTCATACAATACGGCGTCCCCCCGCAGAAAATCTGAGCCACCCTCCTCGTCCGCTTATACGTCATCCTGTCGTTATCTACGACATCATGTCGCTACGCGATGAGTGACAGATCTTTGGCGATGCGGAATGAGCGCGACCTTCGCGCCTAGCTCCTTTGCTTGGCCAAGCCGATCCGCGCCTCAGTTCGTCGGTTTCGGCTTTAAGTAAGGCGATGCTGGCGCGCAAGCGGCTGATTACTCGATCAAAACTGGCTCGCTCGCATGGACGAACAACACGTCGTTTGCCCCGTCGTAGCATTGGAGCGCTTGCTCCGCCTTGCCTGGTTTGATGTCGTCATCGGTCAGGCCCGCGATGACCAGATCGGCCTTAGAGGATCGGAGAGACACCTCAAATTCGAGAGATTCACTGCTCGTGCAATGAACCGACGTCACATTCTGCTTAGAGATTGGCAATCGTCCCTCCATCATCAAATTGGAGAGCTTCTGCGTTTCGCGTCCTCCGTCTCCAGAATTGAAGCACGCAAAGAGCCGAATCTCGGCGTGTCTCCACTCTCGATGACCTACGATGATGTACGCCAAAAGCAGCATCAGCGGAGCGTTCGCAAGATTCTCCTCGGTCACCCACAAGTGAATCGAGGACCGATAGCCAAAACGGTACTTCGTCGACCGCAAGATCAGGACATTAATCATCGATTCCGTTGCCAGGAGCGCGCCCTGCGCGGTCTCTTCGATCTCTTCTGGATGCTCTTTGTCGAATTCGAGCAGAACGCAGTTGTTGGGCAAGCCCGAGATCCCTGGCATCTGGAGCGTCTGCGCCAGCGCCATCTGGAACGAAGGACAAATCAGCGAATCCACGAAAATGCCCGCCCCGCTGACCTCGGCCCGCTCGATCAGTCTACCCTTCTGCATGCGGGCCTCAATTTCTTCAGTGAACGAGTATTCTCCCTGAAAAAACTGAATGAAGTGCCCAAACCCATGCCGATGGCTGATCCAACGCAGCAGGTCGAAGTGCCCCAGCCGGCGTTCCCCAAAACGGGTCACCGCGATAATCGAGGGCCGCCAGCCCCCTTCCGATTTCACCGCGCGGTTCTTCTGCAGCGAAATCTGCAGACGACGAGTCAGTTGGAACATCGTCCCTTGTAAGATCGCCGTCAGGCCGCGCTCTCCTCGCCGCGAGCGTCGCAGCCCGAGGTAAGTCGCTACCATGAGCAAGATCGCCACAAATGCGTATAGCGCGTTCATCTGGATCATCATCAGGCCGCACATTACTGCGCCCAACAGCGACAGGTACCAGCGCGAATGGAAGGTGGGGCGGTACGACGGATTGCCGGCGAAATATTCGAGGAATGATACCGAGCAAAGGGCACCATAAGTCACCATGAAGAACATGCTGAGAATATGGGCGATAAAGTCAATGTCTCCCAAAGCAACAAATGCGATTGCGATGGCACTCGACACGCAGGTCGCAGGCACCGGCTCCTGTGCTCTGCCCCAGCCTTTCTCCAGCAGGCGATTCAGTTTTGGAACGGGCAGCACGTTGTCGCGCGCTAGCGCTTGCAGGGTTCTGGGAGCGACGAGGATCGAACCAAGGGCAGA
>JAPOYQ010000573.1 GCA_026706505.1 Gemmatimonadota bacterium | reverse complement strand
ATCCATAGCCGACGAACTGCCCGGCGTCTTTGAGGCCGACCTCGTCGCCGCTTGCGAGGCGGGCGCGCAAGGTTTGTCCGCCGGCGTCCTCGCGTAGGAAAAACTCTATCACCTCTCGGTACGCGCCCTGTTGGAGACCCGCGATCGCGTCGAGAAATGCCTCGCTGCGCGCGATGACTTGGGCACCGCGCTCGGCGTCGTACTCACCTGCCGGGACGCATCCCTCGATTACATCCGTGCCGTACAGGGCGTCGTACAAGCTGCCCCAGCGCGCATTCGCCGCGTTGAGCGCGTAGCGCGCATTGTCAACTGGGACGACTAGCTGGGGACCGGCTAGGGAGGCGATTTCTGGATCGGTGTTTTCCGTGCGGATCCGCTGCGCGTCACCCGTGGGTAGCAAGTAGCCGATCTCTTCGAGAAAAGCCCGGTAGTCTGTGGGATCTAACGGTTCGCCGCGCCGCTGTTGGTGATAGGCGTCGATCTGGGCTTGCAAGGCGTCGCGCCGCTGAAGGAGTTGTTTATTCTTTGGCTCCAAGTCTTGGACGATCTTCTCCAGCGCCGCCCAGAAGTGATCGACATCCACGTCCGTTCCAGGCGCAATCTGCTTGGCGACGAGGGCGTAGAGCCGATGGTCGATGTGCAATCCGCCGCTAATTATTTTTTTTTCTGAGTCCGCCATGATGTGCTCCGTTTAATTTTGCCGAGCAAGAGTATAACCATTTACGGCGCGGGCGACCTATGGACAGGGTAGATGGGATTTGGATAGCTTGTAGGCGCTAGCGCATGACAACACTATCGCAGGAGGAGACCATGCACTACGACCCATGCCAACGCACTTTTGACTGCGAGCCGACGCTCACCGATTCCGAGGTTCTCGAATTCTGCCGCGAGGGCCACCTTTTGCTCAGAGGCGTTGTGCCTGACGAGATCAACCAGCGCACCTGTGCTTGGATCGACGGCGATATTCCAGCCAACCCGAGCTATATCCCCGACGGCCTGACCGAGGCTGACCTCGACCGCATCCGCTTTACCCACGAGCCGACCTCCATCTTCTTGGAGGACTGGTTCATCGAGCACGTGCTGCTCAATCCCCAGTTAGCCGGTGCCTTGCGCTCGCTTTTAGGCTCCAACATCGGCCTGCCGGTCTTGGCCAGCCACCACCGGGCCGAATGCCCAGAGGAAGCCCAGCGCTGGCACCAAGACGCCGACCACATCTATGGCCCGGAGCTGCGCTTTTTGGAGGTCTTCTACTTTCCGCAGGACACGCCCCTGGAGCTGGGGCCGACCGAGTTGGTGCCTGGTTCGCACATCCAACCTGGTGGTCCCCGCGACGAAGAAGAAGGGGGCGTGTTTTGCGACGGCCCGGCCGGCACCATTGGGGTTCACCATCAGAGTATCATGCACCGCCGTGGCAAGTCCACCGCCAAGGGGCTGCGCCGGATGCTCAAGTACAATTACTGGCGCACGGCCCCTCCTCAGCGCGATTGGATCATCGAGGAGGACTTTGATTTCCAGAGCGCGTATTACGGCGGGCACGGCACGGCGCGCTTCTATGCCCACATGTTCTATTGGCTCTGCGGTAAGGGGGACCAGTTCCGCATCATCGGCGGTCAGGCTTGGCCTTGGCAGACCGAAAACCAGATCGGGCCGTCGTATGGCTTTGACGCCAAGGAAGGCTATCAGCCCAATTGGCGTAAGGACAATCCGGATGGGTATGCACTTAGGTAAGCCAGGCGTCTTTCACTCCCGAATCGCTATGTGCAACTCCCGCAACTGCTCAGGCGACACCTCGCTTGGAGCGCCCATGAGCGGATCTTGTGCATTCTGGTTCATGGGGAAGGCGATGACCTCCCGGATGTTCGGTTCGTTCGCCAGCAGCATGACGATGCGGTCGATGCCGGGGGCGATGCCGCCGTGGGGTGGAGCGCCGTAGCGCAAGGCGCGGATCATGCCGCCGAATTTGCGATCCACTTCCCGCCGCGAGTGCCCAGCAATCTCAAACGCCTTGTACATGATGTCTGGTCTGTGATTGCGGATGGCACCGCTCGACAGTTCGAGGCCGTTGCAGACGATGTCGTACTGATACGCCTTGATCTCCAGTGGCGGTTGTGTCTCCAGCGCAGTCATGCCACCCTGCGGCATGGAAAACGGATTGTGCGAAAAGGCCACGCAAGCGCGTTCTTCGTCCCATTCGTACATGGGAAAATCGACAATCCAACAGAATTCATAGCAACCCTCCCGCCGCAGATTGAGCCGGTCCGCCAGATGTAGGCGCAACCGTCCGGCCAGAGCTGCTGCCTCGGCTGGCGGCCCGGCGAGAAAGAAAATGGCCGATCCCGGCGCGGCGGCGCATTCCTCGATAATGCGACTGCGCACGCTCTGATTTAGGGCCGTGGCGATTGAGCCTGTGGCCTGCGCTCCGTTGATGAGGTACGCCAGCCCCTTACCGCCCGCTTCTTTGACGAATGCTTCGAGACCGTCGAAGAATGAGCGCGGCTGTGCCTCCAATTCAGGAACGCACAGGGCGCGGACGACCCCTCCTGCTGCGACTATGTCCCTGAACAGCCTAAACGAGGAGGCTGCGAAGATCTCGGATAGGTCTTGGATTTCGAGCGCGAAGCGCAGGTCTGGTTTGTCCGTGCCGAACCGCAGCATAGCGTCGGCGTGGGAAAGACGCGGGAACGGCGGCGCGGCCACTTTCCAATCGGTGAATTCGCGGAAGAGACCGGAAAAGAGTCCCTCGACCACAGCGAAGACGTCTTCCTGCTCGACGAAAGCCATCTCGAGGTCGAGTTGGTAGAACTCGCCAGGGGAGCGGTCGGCGCGGGCGTCTTCGTCGCGGAAGCAGGGCGCGATCTGGAAGTAGCGATCGAAGCCGGACACCATCAGCAACTGCTTGAATTGCTGCGGTGCCTGCGGCAGTGCGTAGAAGCGGCCCGGATAGAGTCGGCTCGGCACGAGGTAATCGCGCGCTCCCTCGGGCGAGCTGCTGGTGAGAATGGGCGTCTGGAACTCGGCAAAGCCCATCTTTGTCATGCGCCGTCTGATGCTGGCGATCACCTCCGAGCGGAGCTGAATGCGGCGGTGCAACCCGGCCCGGCGTAGGTCCAGAAAGCGATAGGACAAGCGGGTGCTCTCCCCCACTTCGGAATCTTCGGCCACGGGAAAGGGGAGCGGCTCCGCCAGTGAGAGCACTTCCAGCTCGCGGACGGCGATTTCCACTTCTCCGGTCTTCATGGCGCTGTTGATGGTCTCGGGCGAGCGTTCGCGCACGTCGCCTACGACGCGGATTACGGATTCGCGGGGAACTTTTGACGCGATTGCTGCAGCGTCATTCTCCGGCGAGATCACGAGTTGGGTAATGCCGTAGTGGTCGCGCAGGTCCAGGAACAATATGCCCCCGTGGTCCCTTTTGCGATGCAGCCAACCGCTCAGGTGGATGGTTTGGCCTGCGTGGCGCTTGCGGAGTTCGCTGCAGGTGTGGGTGCGATAGCGGTGCATGGTAGCCTCCAGTTTTGGACGTACATGAAAAACCCGCCGTTGGCGCGAGGCTCAACGGCGGATTGGGGTGAGGATAGAATCCGATCACGGCCAACGCCATCGAGCCCGAATGGCGGGATTATTGTCGTCGTTGTTATGAGAAAAGGCGCGTGCCGTGTGTTTGTGTTGGAATGTCATTTCAAAAGCTCCTAAAAACAGAAAACCCGCCGCGATGCGTGTTCGCGACGGGTTGTGAATTCGGATTGGGTTGGAGTCAGTCGTCAGAACACGCGCAATGGGACCAGCGGGTTATTATTATTCTGCGTGCGGTCGTTCTGGCGAATCATCATAGTTGTCTAAGATAGTTTCAATTCGTTCCCCCGACCGAACGAGGGAGATAAAAAGATACCCATCTAATCCGAATTCCGTCAAGCTGGGCTGGCCCGTGCTTGTTGGTCTCTACAGCCCGAACCAGCGGTTGAGCTTGATCAGGAAGATGCTGTCGCCATCGTCGGCGAAGGCGCGGCTCAAGTCGCCGGCGGGGCGAAACTGGGGGTCGCGCAGGTCGTCGAAAGCGCGGTCCCGGCTCTGCTGCCAGACCACGAAGAGCGTGCTGCCGGGTCGGTACTCCCAGCGCAGCACTGCGTTAGAGCGCAGTGAGCGGCGGCGAAAGTCCGGGTTTTCTTCAAGGCCGGCGTAGGGTGAGAATTCGTAGGACCGCGGTCGCGCCAGTTCCTTGATGGCACCGTAGTCGCCGGTTGTCACAAAAGGCTGCGCGAACAACTGCAAGCTCAGGCTTGGGGTGAAGGCCCAGGTGATGCGCACGCCGATCTCGAAGACGCGGCTTTCGAGCTCGCCGAAGATGAAGTGGTCGTCCTCGCCGTCGCCGTCCTCGTCCTTGTTCTCTACCCACTGGGCGAAGTTGCGGTTGAAGTTGTAGCCCGGCTCGATTCCCAGCTCAAACTGGGATACGGGTCGCAGTGCGATTTCAAAGCCGACCCATGATCCGAGGTTGTCGCCTCCCCGGCTCCCGCTGATGTTCCAGCCGAGCCAGCCGCTGATGGGCTTGCGGTCGTCGGTCCACACGTCCATGCCAAACCAGGTGTGGGCGGGCGAGAGCATGAGCGGTCCGCCGCGAGTGGCCAAGTCGTTGAAGGCGGCGAAGTTGCGGCTGAGGCCCATCCAGAACCCCCAGTAGTTGTGCAGTTCGTGCCAAGTGTTGAAGTTGACGCCGCGGGACAGCCGCTCGCCGGCGAAGTTCCAGTGGTTCCAGACGTTGAGGTTGAACCCGGAGCGGCGGGCGAACCAGTAGGGGGCGAGCTTCTCGT
>JAPOYQ010000576.1 GCA_026706505.1 Gemmatimonadota bacterium | reverse complement strand
CATGGCGAGCATGACCAGCGTTGCGAGTGCAACGACTAGCCACCGACGGCGCAGAATGGCGGCAATATAGCGTTCCAATTGCATAGGTGTTTTCTAAAGCGTCAAACGCGAGAAGTTGCGGATCTAAATAGAACCCGGTCTCACCAACGCGACGCGTCTCCGTGTAGCTCGTCGGGCAGTCGGTAACTGATCCCCTCTTCGTCGAGTACAGATATGTCGAGCATGGTCATAAAATTTTGGGTGCGCAGACCTTTGGCACGCTGCCCAGGTCCTCTAAGGGCGTCAATGACCTCTTGGATTCTGCCCCGCAGCCGCAAATACACCAACGCCCCAGTCGTCCGACTTTTTGGGAACATGAGTTGGTCGGCGAGCTCGTCTCCGAGCAGTGCGCGCGAAAGGCGGTATCCATAGCTAAGCAGATCCCTGCGCTCGTCTTTGTCTTCAATGCCAATTACTAAGGGAGCCGAATTAATCACCGAGTTTGCCATGGCGATGGCTTCCACGCCGAAGGGCGGCTCACACATGTAGCCCACGCGGAATATCTCGCGGGCTTCGGCCTCATCGCGGAACAATAGCGCGTCGGGCACTCCCATCAGCCAAGCGGTATAGCGCCAGATTTGCATAAAACTGTCGCGCTCTTCGTCGTTCAGCCGCGCTCCAATCCTCCCGGCTGCCCATAGCATCATTCCAGAAAAGTTACAGGACGCGAGTGCGATGTGGGCGGCACTCAGCGGCATTCCGTGCGCTTCTTGGTCCCAGTCTTCAGAAGCGAGCAGTTGTTGCCTGACCCGCGCATGTACCAGCCGGATGCGGACGGACAGTTTCCAACCCTCGCCATGCCGCTCTAGGCCACCTGGCAACATGATTTCTAAGAGATGCCGGATATTCTGCCGCAACCGCCGCACACCCCGATCAGTCAGCCTCCCCGTGATGAAGAACGATTGGCTGATTAGCGTCGTGAAACCCCGGACAATGATATCAGTGACAAACGCGGTGAGAAATAGGTCTGAATAGGCGTGGAATTTGCGACATCCAGCATATACTACCTCGGGATCGAACCACTCCGGTGGCGTCCCAATCCCATCAAAGAACTCCCCCACAGCCTGCGGTGCAGCGCGCAAAGCCTCCTCATCCTCATCCATCCCAGCCCTGATGAATTCGGCCTGCTGCTCTTGGTCGGCGGCAGCTATTGCATTGACTAAGGAATCAGCTTCGGGATCGCCGATGAGCGTGTACTCGATGTACTTATCGGCAAGCTCGAGGTTGGAAGCGCGGGCCTTTTCGTATCCAGGCTGGTATGCAACAGGTACCCTCATGGGTTTATGAATCTTTATCCACTATTCCCATAAGTATGTATAGTTGGAAGAGAAATCCCGTGTCTGCTTGCTATAAGGTGTTTCATTTCGGCAATGCCATTCCAGACACCTTTCGTGCGTGCTAATTCACAGCGCGTCCCTTGTCCATTGCTTGCCTCGACGTACACAATCACAGGCCATTCGTCAGGGTCGGATGAGCAGTCCTTTTGGTCGTGATCTACCTCAACGCTGAAAAAGTCGTCCCCATGCAACGAGTGGCGACAAAGTGGAGGACCGCAGTAATGCCAACCATAGAAGAGCCGAGTGGCCAGTTGGGCCACCTTTCCCGTGTCGAGGCTGCCGTCGGGCAACCTGAAAAGGCAAGATTTATTCAGGCCTGAATAATTGGGTAGTGTATTCATTTGAAATCATTCAAACTGGTTGGAAGCTAAGCACCCCAACTTTGGCACCCTATAATGCCTAACCTATACTAACGTGAGTTCGGGATAAGGGACTCCTTTTTTTGCAATTAGACTGTACTCTACAGAAGTGCCGTAGAAGTAAAGAAAAGGTACATAACTGTCAAAAAAAAATCTGTCCAATTACCGGCCGGTCACCGTCGCCGCCGTGCCGGTCACCTCTGGTTGAGCGAGATCATGACGCTGCTGATTTGGTTGGCGGCCACAACAAGTGTGGCCGGACTGCTCATCAGTCCCATTACCGGGGTTTCAAAGCCTTCTATTTGCTTCTGGCTCGTCTTTGGCGGAGGTGATAAAGGCTACGCCACCTCGCCGATTAGTCTGCGGATGTTGGCGTAGTTCGTCTGCATGGCTTCGAGCCGTGAGCCGCTTGCCGGTAGGAAGTGGGTGGCAATCGACAGGACGACGTCGCAGCGGTTGTCGCGCAGGTTGCGCAGGATCGTCGGGTAATCGACGTGGCCCTCGCCGATGGGCGTGTACTCGAATTCGAGCGTAGAGCCGTTTATGGTGCGCAGGTCCTTGGCGTGGACGCCGTGCAGGTAGGGGCGCAGGTTTTCGAAGCCAGCGGTGGCATTATCGACTTCGCCGCAATTGTAGTTGTCGGCTGGACACCAGAGCGCCTTGAAGCGCCGCGAGTCTACGGCTTCGACGATGCGGCGGAAGTTGCGGCTGGTGTTGCCGTAGTTCCACTGCATCATCAGGAAGGCGATATCGACGTCGTGTTTCTCGGCGCGGTCGGCGAACATGGAGAACGCCTCTACGAGCTTTGCCATGTCGCCGTCGGAGATGATGCCGCCGCGCGTCGCCCAGCGCATGGGCCAAGTGGGCTTGCCGCCGGTGTACTCAGCTGGCCAAGCGAAGCTGCTGCAGCCGACCGCGCCGATCCCCAAGCGGGCTGAAACTTCCATCGCTCGTTCCAGCTTGGTGAGGTGCTCCTTGAACTGGTTGTGCTCCAGCCGCTTGGCCGGGTCAGGTGAGGCGCGGCGGGCAGTCTGGGTCATCCCGGCGCCGGCGCGGAGGAAGTATGGGGGGGTGTGCGGAGCGACCTGTTCGGCAGCTTGGTCTATCTCGGGGTCGGACAGTTCGTAGAGGCTGCGGTTGTTGGAGTGGGTACCGCACCAGACGTAGTGCGCGCCTAGATCGCGCGCCGTGGCCAGCGATTGCTTGAAGGGCTGCTGCAACTCTCCGAGGTACATCCCCATTTTGAATTCGTAGTGGTCGCTCATGATTTTCCTATCCCCGCGACGGCTCGGGCATCTCGGCCCGCGCCTTCGCCGCTAGTTCTTTGAGGTGGCCGTCGTTGGCCATGCGCTGTTCGAGGTGTACCATGCGGCGTTCGCTCGCTGTGGCGAGCATGGTTTCGCCGTACGCGCGCTCTGCCCAGAAGCGGGCCAGTCCGGCGATGTCCTGTTTGACGAGGTCGATCTGATCGTCGGGCACGCGCACCATGCAGTTGATGGTGAACATGCGGCGACGGCCACTGCCGCCGAAGGCCGCGTGTTTGAGGTTG
Organism: Gemmatimonadota bacterium; assembly: GCA_026706505.1. The sequence continues at coordinate 1,536 of JAPOYQ010000576.1, read as the reverse complement.
TGCTGGAAGACGACGACGTCTCCTGGGACGATTTCGAGGGCGACGGCTGGGACTTGGTCGCCGGAGATGCCCCATAGTTCCTGCGATTGCTTGACGTTCGCTTCAAGCGTCTCGGCGTACTGGTCGCCGCGGCGGTGGCTGCCCGGGATCACGCGCAGGCAGCCGGTGTCGCGGGTCAGGTGGTCGAGGTAGAAGGCGATCTTGACGTGGCGGATTTCCTTCTGGTAGCCGTCGGAGTGCCACCGGGTGTCGCCGGCGTAGTAGTTGCCGTCGGAACCGCTGTAGTTGAAGTCGTCGCCGAGCAGGCTGGCGAGCAACCCCTCGATGCGCGGATCGTCGAGCAGTGCGCAGAGGCGCTCGTGTTGATCGATGAAGGGCACGATGCAGGAGCGCCGTTCGCCGTCGTGCGGTTGGCCGTAGTGGCCCCCGCCGCGCTCGGCCCAGACTTGCTCGAAGGCGTCGATGATTTCGTCGATACAGTCGGCCATCAAGCCCGGCAGCGCGAGGTAGCCGAAGGTGTCGAAAAAGTTGAGTTGCTGTTGGTTGAGGCGGATCATGTGGTTTCTCCCGGCAGAAAGTGTAGAAAAGGTCACTCCATTTTGCTGGCGAGTCGGGCGATCAACTGCTTGAGTGCGGCTCCATCTAAGGTCTCAGGATCGGCTTTGTCAATGGCCTGATACAGGTCGGCGGCTCCGCGAAAAATGTGCTGCGTCATGCCGACCTCGCCAAAGGTCGCGGCGATTTCCTCCATCTCGGCGATCCAGCGGCCCGCCTTTAAAGGAATGCCCGGAACCATTTTCTCGATGTCGGCGTAGGTGGCCGCCTGACTCGACTTCAACTCTTCGACGAGCAGGTCGTAAAAGCCCAAGCGCTGGGCCGCTACTAAGGACTCGATGAAGATTGCATAGCGCCCCTTGGTCTGCGATGCGTAACACATTTTGAAGCCGGAAGCCTGGCCGATCTCGCTGCCGACTACCCGAATGTCGAGGCCGTACTGCGACAGGGCCGCGAATTTGTCGGCCTGCTCGCCGGAGGCGTAGAACCGGGTGAGGCCCGTTCTCAGAGGCGGGGGACCGATGATGCCGGCGTCTACGAAGGTGAAACCTGCGGCCGCGGCTAGGCCGCCGATGGCGACGGCGGTGTTCGGAGAGATGGCGTTGCAGTCGACGTAAGTGAGGGACTCACCGGTGGCGGCGATCTGACGTGCCATTGCACTGGCGTGCTCCGGCGGCAAGATCGACAGAAAGAGGTCGGCCCGCTGCGCGACTTCGGCGAGGGTGGGAACCGCCTCAATACCGGCTACATCGGCGCGGTGGCGCGAGCGTTCGCCGCGGCCCGCGAGGCAGGCGATTACCGGCATGCCATGATCTATTAGAACCTTGGCGACGGCGTGGCCCATCTCACCTGGGCTTGAGATGCCTACGGTTTTGATCACTTGGTACCCTTATTATCGTCGATTTCCCCTACCAACGACTGTTTCCCGGCGAGGCTCTGCGGGAGGCCGTCGACGCTGGCGACGCGGCTTGACGGAGGGTG
>JAPOYQ010000655.1 GCA_026706505.1 Gemmatimonadota bacterium | reverse complement strand
CGGGCGAACTCGCACCCGCCGATCTAGCGGTGGTGCGCGGCAATGAGCGGTTGATGGATGGCCAAGCCGTGCGCATCCTCCGCCGGCAGCCATAGTCCCGCCATGCGCCTAGTCGATACGTCCATCAAGCGGCCCGTCAGCGTGATCGTCGGTGTGCTCTTCGTCGCGCTCTTCGGCCTGATATCCCTCTTCCGCATCCCCGTTCAGCTCACCCCAGACGTCGACCGGCCCATCGTCACAGCTTCTCCCGTGTGGCCGGGCGCTAGCCCCGAAGAAGTCGAGCAAGAGATCGTCCAGCGCCAAGAGGAACAGCTCAAAAGCGTCGAGGGGCTGGTGCTGATGACCAGCGAGAGCAACGACAGTCGCGGGGTCGTCACCCTCGAATTCAACGTCGGCGTCGATCCAGACGCCGTGCTGCTGTTGGTCTCCAACAAGCTCGACCAAGTCTTCGGCTATCCGCTCGACGCCGAGCGACCCGTGATTTCGGCCGGCGGCTCCGGCCCCAGCAGAGCTATCACGTGGATTATGCTCGAACCCCTGCCAGACCGCGACGACCTGGATATCGAGCGCTATCGCGACTACGCCGAGGAAGTCGTCAAAACCGCGCTCGAGCGCGTACCCGGCGTGTCCCGGAGCGATATCTATGGCGGCTACGATCGCCAGCTCCAAGTCATCGTCGACCCGCAGGCTATGGCCGCGCGCCAGATCACCGTCCAAGACCTAGCCCAAGCTCTCACCCGCGAAAACGCCAATATCAGCGCCGGGTCCTTTGATGAAGGCAAGCGCCGCTACATCGTGCGCACCGTCGGCCAGTACCAGCAGCCCAGCGACATCGAGCAGGTCGTCATCCGCTCGGCCGATGGCACTCGGGTCACCGTCGGCGAGATCGCCCGCACCCGCCTCGGCTACGTCCGCACCGTGGCGGCCGTGCGGCAAAAGGGCCGACCCGCCATTGCCATCAACGCCCAGCGCGAGACCGGAGCCAACGTCCTCGAAGTCATGGACGGCATCCGCCGCACTATCCAAGAACTCAACGAGGGGCCGCTGGCCCGCGAGGGCCTCTACCTCACGCAGGTGTACGACGAGACCAACTACATAGACAGCGCCATCGGCTTAGTGCGCTCCAACATCGTCATCGGCGGCACGCTAGCCGTGATGGTGCTCTTCATCTTCCTGCGCAGCGTCAGCTCGGTGGCGATCATCGCCACGTCCATCCCGATTTCAATTGTCGGCACTTTTTTGGCCATGTGGCTTTTGGGCCGCAACATCAACGTCATTAGTCTAGCCGGAATGAGCTTTGCGGTGGGCATGGTCATCGACAACGCCATCGTCGCGCTCGAAAACATTTTCCGCCACCAGCAAATGGGCAAAACCCGCGTCCGCGCGGCCTTGGACGGAGCTTCGGAGGTCTGGGGGGCGCTCCTCGCCAGCACCTTGACCACGGTGGCCATCTTCCTGCCCATCGTCTTCGTCCAAGACGAGGCCGGTCAGCTCTTCCGTGACATCGCCATTGCGGTTTCCTGCTCGGTGGTGCTCAGCTTGATCGTGGCCATCTCCGTCATCCCCAGCCTGGCCAACAAGATCCTCGGCGGCGACAAGCCGCGCGGGGACGTGCTAGCTGCTTGGGGCGACCGAGCGCGCAACTTTATCGCCCAAAGCGTCTTCCGCATCAGCGGCAGCACGGTATTGCGCTTGGGGGTCATTACCGGACTGATCGGCCTCTCGCTGGTCATCGCCTGGACCCTGCTGCCCAAATCCGAATACCTACCCACCGGCAACCGCAACCTGATCTTCGGCATCGTCCTGCCGCCCCCCGGCTACAACCTCGACGAGCTAATCCAAGTTGGCCAGACCATTGAAGACGTCCTGCGGCCCCACTGGGAGGCGGCCGCAGCCCCCGACAGCCCCCAAGCCCAAGCACTGCCGGGGCCGCCGATTGCCAACATGTTCTTCGTGGCGTTTGGCCGTTCGGCCTTCATGGGCGCGCGTTCGACCGAGCCAGAGCGGGTGCGCGAGCTGATTCCGATCATCCAAGGGCCAGTCATAGGCGGGGTGCCGGGCACCTTCGCCGTCGTGCAGCAGTCGAGCCTCTTCCAGCGCGTCACCGGCAGCGGGCGCTCCATCAACATCGAGATCACCGGCCCCGATCTGGATCGCCTCATCGGGCTGGGAGGCCGGATCTTCGGCCAAGTCCGCCAAGTCGTGCCCGGTGCCCAAGCCCGCCCCATTCCCAGCCTCGACTTGGGCAATCCAGAAGTCCGCATCCTCCCCGACCGCGTGCGCGCCGCCGACTTGGGGCTTTCGGCTCAGGACATTGGTTGGGCAGTCAACGCGCTGCTAGACGGTGCCCTCGTCGATGGCTATCAGTTCCAAGGCGAGGAAATCGACTTGGTGCTGCGGGGCGAGGAGGATTGGTTCCGCACCCAAGACATTGGGGCCCTGCCTATCTACACCCCGCGTGGACAACTGGTGCCGCTTAGCGCCGTGGCCCGCGTCGAAGTAACCACCGGTCCCGAGCAGATTAACCACATCGAGCGAGACCGGGCTATCACCGTCCAAGTTATCCCGCCGGAAACCATTCCCCTAGAGACGGTGCTCGATGACATCCAGACCCAGATTGTCCAACCCCTCGTCGATTCTGGCGAGCTGGCACCTCCCTACCAAATCCAACTCTCCGGCTCGGCCGACGACCTGCGGCGCACCCGCCAAGCCCTCCAGTGGAACTTCCTGTTGGCCTTGGTGATTACCTATCTGCTGATGGCCGCGCTCTTCGAGAGCTTCCTCTACCCATTCGTCATCATGCTCAGCGTACCGCCGGCGCTGGCTGGCGGCATTCTCGGGCTGGAGGTCGTCAACCGCACGCTGACCTATCAGCCGCTCGACATCCTCACCATGCTCGGCTTCGTCATCCTCATCGGCGTGGTGGTCAACAACGCCATCCTCATCGTCCACCAGACGCTCAATATCCTGCGCGACGCGCCCGAAACCCCCATCAAAGAGGCCATCCGCGACGCGGTTTTCAGCCGCGTGCGGCCGATCTTCATGTCCATGATTACCAGCGCCTTGGGGATGCTGCCGCTAGTCATCTTCCCCGGTGCCGGGTCCGAGCTGTATCGAGGTCTGGGAAGCGTGGTGATTGGGGGGTTGCTGCTGTCGACCCTGTTCACCCTGTTTCTGGTGCCAACGTTCCTCAGCTTGGCCATGGACCTGAGGGCCTGGATCAGCCGCGCCGGGAGGGTGATGTAAGGGCGGCCTGTGGCGGGTGCCTGCGGATCGTCGCTGCCCTGACCAGCGGACCCTTGACAACAGGAGATTTCCAATGAAATTCGGCCAATTCTACCTGCTGGAAACCCCGCCCGGCAAGGACCACGTGCAAGTTTATCACGAAGCGTTCGAACAGTTCAAACTCATGGACGAAACGGGCTGGGACGCCATCTGGCTGGCGGAACACCACTTCGACCATAAGGCACCGGGGGCCAACTACTATTCGATCACATCGTCCATCCATACCATGGCCGCGTACGCGTCGGCCATTACCGAACGCATTAAGATCGGCACCGCGGTTGTCGTGCTGCCCTTCCACAATCCCGTCATTGTCGCGGAAGACTTCGCCACCGTTGATATCATGTCGAAAGGGCGGCTCCTCTTTGGCGTGGGGCGCGGTTATCAGGCTGAGGAATTTTACAACTGGGGAATCGACCTCGAGGAAAGCCGCGAACGGTTTCAGGAAGAACTGGAAATCATCCTGAAAGCCTGGACGGGCCCTGTCGAATACGACGGCAAGTTTCACAAGGTCAGGAAAGTCAACGTCATCCCGAAGCCCGTACAACAGCCCCACCCGCCGGTTTACGTCGCGGCGGTGAGTCCCTCCACGTACGAATGGGTTATAAAAAACGGCTACAACGTCCTGACCTCGTTTTTGCACCCCTACGACGAGGTTTTCCAGCTCTACGAGTCGTACCACAAGACCGCGGACGCGTGCGGACTGTCGGGCAAACTGGACTTCCCCCTAGCGAGGTTCCTCTATGTGGCCGAATCCAGCCAGAAAGCCCGGGAGGAATGCCACGACCAACTCATGTGGTACTTCCGCACCCTGCTTGCCGAGGTGATCGCGCCGCCGCCGGAAATGGCGCCTCCCGGTCAGATGGAATTCTATCAGGGACTGAAACAGAAGTTCTCAAACATCACCTTCGACGAGATCCTGGCCGATCACGCCATCGTAGGCGATCCAGACTTTGTCGCCGAAAAAATCGGTTGGATCCAGAAACACACAGGACTGCAGAACTTTATGGGGTGGACCCGTATTGGAGACCTGAGCCCCGACCTAGTCTGCAAGTCCCTGCGGATGTTCTCGGAACAGGTCGCGCCCGCGTTCAATAACGATTGAATCCCAATCTCATTTTCCGGAGGTCGTACCAATGTCTTCTAGTGTAAACGCGCGTATCGCCCGCGAATCCCTCGAAGCCGCCTTCGCCTCTGACTGGAAGCGCCTTCGCGAAACGTACGCCGACGACGCAACCATGGTCGGCGGCGGACTTGACATCCGCGGCGCGGATAACATGGTGGCGCTCTGGCGGGGCTGCCACGAGGAAGAGCGGGACCTGCGGCTCGAGATTCTCAACGTCATTGCCGACGATGAGATGGTCGCCGTGGAGTTTCGCCACAAGGGCATTGTAAACCAGCCTCTTCCCGGACTGCCCGAAGCGTTGTATGGCAAACGTCTGGAAGCGACTGAGGTGCACCTGTGCCGGATTCAAAACGAGAAAATCACCGCCGTGACAATCTATGGCGGTGTGTGCGAGTCTCCCGACGTTCCGATCAGACGGGTCTGGGT
>JAPOYQ010000587.1 GCA_026706505.1 Gemmatimonadota bacterium | reverse complement strand
ATCGCCGCTTGCTTCCAGAAATTCCGCCTCTTGTCCGACCAAGTCCAATCGGTCGAGTGCCTGATCGAGGAGGATATCAACGCCTTCGATGTCGTCGTCGTGTGGCTGAATCCACCCGTTGGGCAAGGGTATGCTCCACCTCCGCCAAAAACCGTCACCGTGTCGTACGGGCAGGTTGTCGAAATCAGGAACGTCCCGGGAGGGACGGGCAGCGGCTTCATTATCCTGATCGACGGCCGCCGCCAGAACTGAGCAGAGCCGCCATGGGAATGCTGCGCGTTTTTCTCGTCTTGGCGTCAGCGGCTATGCTGGGCGGATGTGAAGAGGAGATTCCGCTTTCTACCGAGACGACCCGCGCTGGAGAAGGAGCGGTTGAGCTTCGGGTCGTCAATTCGTTTATCGACGAAATGGAGATCACTATCGCCACCTGTCAGCAGAGCGCCCGAATCGAGGCCAACAGCACGGCGGTGATCGAATGCCTGCTCCGAGATGCCTCGGCACCATTCGAAGTGGAAATAGCCTGGCCCGGTTCGCCCCTGAACGCGCAAGGCGGGTCGTCCTTCCCCCCGCAGACAGCCCTTGTGGCCCCCGGCCAGATCGTCCGCATTGGCATCGCACCCGAAGGAGTCGAAGGTGGGTTCACTATACGGGTTGCCGCACAGTGAGTTATGCTAGGTACATGACCATGCTGTCTAAATCCCTCTTGCTGATTGCCCTGTTGATCGGCGAATCCGCGGGTGCCCGGGAAGTACTGGTTTTTGGCGGCAGTGAGCGTCCGTGGCAAGAGTGGGGGGCTGTGCGAGCCATCGACTTGGCGAGTCGTCCGGGTTGGCTACAGCCCGAGCGCATATCGCCCGACGAAAATCTCAGTTTGCGGGCTTTAGCCGAAGGCGGCAATATCGACAGCCCGCAGCCTTCGGTCCGGGGTCTGGCCGATCCCCAGACCGGATTGGGAGCGCTGATCGACGGGAAAATCGCCACGATTTTTCCCATTGAGCACTCTAGACAGATAGGGGGACGCATCATTCTGGATCTGGGCCGGGTTTTCAGTGGCGTCTATCAGGTTTCGTTCTATCCCCGCATTGAGCAGGGAGACCGATTTCTGCGGGGATACGAACTGTACGTCAGCGACGAAAGCGACCCGCTGCGGGGCGATCCAGTCTGGGATTTGGCGGCTCGAACGACCCGCAACGAACGCGAGGTGGTCGCAGTCGATATCGCACCTCGCTATGTCCGGTGGGTCATGCTGATATTCACCAGTCCGCTGCCCTGGGAAATCGCCGAATTGGAAGTCTATGGCCAGGGCTTTGCACCGCAGGCGGTGTACACGTCCAACGTCATCGATTTAGGCGGCCTGGCCACTCTGGGATCGCTGACTTGGGCTGCTCAGACCGATGCGGGCGGCGCAGTCGAGGTGACTACCCGCAGTGGCTCGACCCCCGATCCCTACCTCTACTACCGGCGCCGAGGGGCTACACTCGAAGAAGTAAGCAAAGACCAGTACGACAACCTGAGGGAAAATCAGCAGGTAAAACGGCCCGATCTGGCAAACTGGAGCCTTTGGTCGCCACCGCATACCACGAGTGGCTCGCGCATCCGCTCGCCGGCGCCCCGGCGCTATTTCCAGTTTGCCGTCGAATTGGTCAGCGATCGCTTTGCCGCGGCGGCTCAGATGGATTCGCTCGCCTTTGAAATTTCTTCTCCGCCACCGGCCCACGAAGTAGTGGCCGAAATCGAGCCGCAATTCGTCATCGCCGGGGAGACTACGCCTTTTACCTACCATATGCGGCCGCGCATCCTCGATGACGATGCGGGTTTTGATGCGGTGGAACTGTCTACTCCAACCCGGGCCCGCCTGAGCGAACTGACTGTAGGTGGTACCCCGATCGAAGACTTTACCTGGGAAGCGACGGATTCCCTCCTGACGGTGCGCTTTCCGAATCATCCCGTCGTAAAAGACGGGGTACTGGTGGAACTGAAATTTGATGCCAAGGTGATCGAATTCGGCACCCTTTTTTCCTCCCGCGTGTTTGCCAGCCAGTCCGCTGAACTAGCCCAAGATGTCCTGCCCGGCGATGCCAGCATCGATCTCAATACCAATCACTTTTCGGTTGAGTTGGAATTGGACAGTACCATTTTGGGCGACTTGGCCATTGCGCCCAACCCCTTCACACCTAACGGCGACTCGCTCAACGACCGGCTGCGCATTCAGTACAGCATATTCAAACTCGTCCAACCTGTATCCGTGGAGGCGGCTATATACGACCTGGCGGGGAGGCGAGTCCGGGCGCTTTTCAATGGCAGGCAGAGCAGCGGTTTTCACGCGGTGGAGTGGGACGGCAGAGCGAGCGAGGGCTCCTTAGCCGCGCCGGGGTTGTACGTGTGTCGCATCAGCGTAGATTCGGCCACGGGGGCCAACCAAAGGGCGGTACCTGTGGCCTTGGTTTACTGAGAGGACGAGAAAGTGGGGCACACCAGCAGAAAAGCAACTTCAACTATTTCGTACCCCATAGGGAAGATGCTCGTCGTTTGCGCTGGCCTTTTCCTCCTCTGGCCCTGGGGTGCGTCGGCTGGTGAAATCCGCTTCAGCCGCTCGTCGCAGTGGCGCGCGTGGAGCGCACCCGAGGGGACTATTGCGATTTCGCCGGACGGCCGAGTTAGCCCGGTCTTCATCCGCAAATCGATCAATGCCGCGCTCAATGCCGACCAGTTCTCAGTACTGGGCGACTTTGGGGACGGAGAAGAGCGCTTGGGTGGCATACGCGGGGCGGGCACGAACCTTAGAATGGCCGGCCGCATTCTCGACGGCGACGAGGAGACGTTTTGGACTCCTGCCGTCGGCGCACCCCTTGAGGATTGGTGGGTGGAAGTGGATCTGGGCCGGGCCGTCTCCGCCACGGAGATCGCGGTGAAATTCGCCCGCTCGGGCAATCCTTTCAGCATGTTCCAAGTATTTGTCTCTACGGGCGAGGAAGCAGTCTATTTTGGCTCTGGACTCAAGAAATACAGCTTGTTGGCCGAGACGACTCGTCCCAATACCGAGTACGAACTCACCTATCCGCTCCTGCCACAGGACGTGAAATTGAGCGGTAGAGGCGAGCTGACCTTTAGGCAGTTCGTGCGCTTTGTTCTGTTCCGGGCCTTGCGCCTAGCCGAAAATCCGCGCCTAGCCGAAATCGAGGTCAAAGCCTTGGGCGACAATATCGTCTTGGGCAGCGAGCAACGGGGAGGTGGCGCGCTCATCGCACCGGCCGGAGGCGACGAAAGCGAGCCTCCGACCTTTGCTTCGGATATCATAGACGGGAATTACAATACGGGCTGGAATTCCCTGGGTTATTTCTTCGGCGATCCCAAGCGGTGGGGGTGGGTCAATATAGACTTGGGAACGCTATTCTGGATAGACCATGTGCGCATCATCACGTCCTTTGAGTTTACTGGCAAGCGCAACGTTCCGGTCTTCGGGTACAAGCTCTTCGCCTCGGACGGGACGCGCAGCAGTGGTGCTGGCGCGGGCGAGTTCATCGATTTCGACGACCTAGTCTGGGAAGAGATTGCCGAACTCGAAGACAATCCCGCTCCCGAGCGCTTCATATTTGAAGAGCACCTGCCCCCGCGCAAGGTGCGCTACCTGTTCTGGTCGAGTCGCAATCAGCGGCGCACGGGCGTCTCAACTGTGCGAGAGATCCAGGCTTTTGGGGAGGGGTTCATTCCGGGCGTCACCTTGACCTCCGGCTTGATCGACTTAGGCGGAGCCAAAAATCTGACGGCTATCCACTGGAGTGGAGAGACGCCAGCGGCGACCAGACTGGTGGTGCGTACGCGCACGGGCAACGAGCTAGGCGAGAAACTGCACTACTTCGACAAGGAGGGCAATGAATACACTGAAAAGGCTTGGAACAAGCTGCCGCCCTTCAAACGCGAGAAAGAGCCCACAGTCGAACTCATCCCGGGCGCGGGATGGAGTCCGTGGAGCCTGCCCTACGAGTATTCGGGTGCGCGCTTTCAATCGCCCAGCCCCCGCAGCTATGCCCAGATACAAGTGGAGTTGATCAGCGACGATCCGCAGCGGGCTCCAGCCCTGTCCAGTGTGGCGCTTGAATTCACGGACCCGGCGGCCGAACAGATCGTCGCCGAAATCGTCCCCCGGGTAGCTACACCGGGCCAGACGGAAGAATTCTCCTACTTCATCCGCCCTAGTTTCGGGTCTGGGTCCCGCGGCTTCGACCAGATTTTGATTCGCGTTCCGACCCATCCTGTCTTTCGGGGCCTGAAATTAAACCACGAGGAAATAGAACCCGTTGCCGTGCGGGCCGCGGCGGACTCACTGGTCCTCACCCTGCCGACGGCGGTGCAGGCCGCGCAACTGATCGAGGTGAATTTCGCCACCCAAGTCTTCCTCAATGCCACGCTCTTTGAGGGTTTTGTACGGCGCTCGGCTGAGCCGGACTCTTGGCAACAGATCGATCCGGGGGATGCGAGCCCGGACGAGCTAGGCGACGACCTGAGAGTTTTCCTACCCGCCGGCAGCAGCGGTCTCCGCACCCCAACAATCAATCCGTCGGTGATCACTCCGAACGGAGATGGGCGCAACGAACAGTTGACTGTGCGCTTTTCGCTAGTCGGCTTGGAGGCGTCCCGCCAACTCCGGGCAGCCGTGTACGATCTAGGTGGTCGCCTAGTCGCTCGGCTGAGCGACCAGTCCGGGTCGAGCGGAGAGTACGTCCTTTTGTGGGACGGTCGAGATTGGGCGGGAAATATGGTGCCTCCTGGGGTGTCCCTGTTTCGCCTGAGCATCGACAGCGACGAGCCGACGAGCCGCGTAAACTCCCTCGTCG
>JAPOYQ010000527.1 GCA_026706505.1 Gemmatimonadota bacterium | reverse complement strand
AAGCCGTACCCGATCGGGATCGGTACAGGATGGAACTTCTTGCAGACCTGCCGAATCCCGAGTCTGCGGTTTATGGCGTGTCTGCGGAGGCCCAGATGCACGGCCGCTGGGTTTCGTCGCCGATCGTGCCCGCGAGTTGGACTGCCCCCCAGATAAGCACGGCTGTCGAGGCCGTGAGCTGGGGTCAAGTCAAGGCAACAGCCGACGAATAGGACGCTTGCCGCATCAGACGTCCTGACCCCGCCGAGCGCACTGTTCGGCGGGGCTTTTTATTGCCAAAGCTCATCGAATCTCATCCACCCCAACACCGGAGCATCCTGTGGAATCATTGCTAGCCAATCCCCGGTTGAGCCGCTTTGATCCCCTCGAGCGCATTCTGTGCTACGACGATTTCGACTCGGGACTAAACGGCTGGACCGGACTGATCGGCAATTACGAAGACTCGCTCGACGCCATGCTGCCCGACTACCGGGACCTGCGGCCCCCCATGTTGAGCAACCTGACGATGTGGGACACTGGCACGGCTGGCTCCATGGAAGGCACTTACGCCCTTAAGCTGGCCACCCGCCCGCAAGCCGGCGGCCTGTCCGTAGGCATCAAGCGGCACACCTTTCGGGCGCTGGGCCAAGTGCAGTTAGAGTGCTATTTCGCGTTCAAGCCCGAAGCGTCCGAACTCAAGCTAGGCGAAATGGATGTCCGCGCTTGGGGCGTGCTCTTCGACGTGCAGGACGGCAATCCTCAAGGGCGGCGCTGGATGCCCCACTTGCGCTACCTCAACGCCGAGGACGGCCAGCGGCGAGGGCGCTGGCAGACTAAGCCCACCACCCGGTCGGTACAGCCCATTGGCCACAGCGGCAAGACCGTGTCGCATTTCCACTTGGGGCCGGAGGGCTGGAAGGATGTGCCAGCCGAGCCGCAGCTTTTGTGCTACAACGAAATCGCCACCAAAATGAATTGGCACTACTTGCGCGTCGGCTTGGATCTCAAACAGCGGGCCTTCACCGGATTTCAGTGCAACGACCACATCTTCGAGCCGGAGGGCATGCACTGCATTGAACTGCCGGCCATGGCCAATCTGTGGTGTATGCTCAACGCGGCCTTTTGGGTCGAAACCGACGTGGATACGCGGGCCTTCCTCTATATCGACTCCGCGTTATTATCCGGGGAGTTTGCCCAATGAGTATGCGACAAAGCCACACCGCCGTCGTGGAGCGCAATCAGCTCTGGGAAGGCGACTTTATCACCGAGCCGTACGAGGTCGGCTGGAGCCACGAAGCCATTTTCTTCGTGCAGATACTCCGCTTTGAAGAAGAGGACTCGCAGCCCAACCCTTTGATTGACGCCGAGGTGCGAGTGCAGATATCGCCCGACGGCATTCACTGGTGCGACGAAGGATCGCGTATGAACTTCTTTGTCCAGCATACGCTCGATACGCCCTCCTTTGTGCGGGTATCGCACTACGGCGGCTGGCTGCGCCTAGCCGGGAGGATTGCCAAAGGCCGCGCTTGGGCACTCGTCCATCTGGCGCTCAAGGCATGAGGTAGGATCGTGGGGCGAGCGCAGCAAACCGCCTCTCAATCTGCAGGTGATGCTCCGGGAACTATTTCGCTCTTGGGGCGTCTTATGCCGTTAAACATTCGGGAGGAGATCGTACCATGCGTTATCTTGCCTCGCATTTTCGTTGGACCGCAGGCGTCTTAGTTGGCGTCCTAGCCCTGCTGCCCGCCCGCGCCGAACTAGGCGTGCCCAACCGCGTCCTGATCACCGACGATGGTAGAGGTCCAATCTGGTGGTCGCCCGACGGAACTAAAATCGCCTTCCAATCCAAACGCGATGATGGCTTTTGGGTATCTTACGTCGCGGACGCCGACGGCACCAACGTGAGGAAGAGCACCCCGGGTGAAACTTTGCGGTGGTCGTTCAATTTCTCGCCCGATGGTACCCAGCTACTCTTATATGACGTCGGGGACAGCGACAACGACAACGATATTGATATCTACGTACAGGATGCCATCAATGACACCGACCGAAAAAATCTGACCCAAAACCCCGCCTTCGATTTTGCTGCAACTTGGGCACCCGACGGAACCAAAATCGCCTTCGAATCCACCCGCGACGGCAACGTTGATATCTACGTCATGGATTCCGACGGAACCAATCCGCAAAACCTGACCCAAAATCCCACCTCCGACGATGTTGGTGCTACTTGGTCGCCCGATGGAACCAAAATCGCCTTTTCCTCTCGCGATGGCTTGAGCATCCGCGATACGGATATATGGATCGTGAATGCCGACGGAACCAATCCACAAAACCTGACCCAGACTTCCGGCATCGGCGACACGCGTCCCGTCTGGTCACCCGACGGCACTAGGATCGCCTTTCAATCTGATGACGACGCTATCTGGGTATTGGAATTGGAAGCAGCATCCACTGGTGTGGCCCCGGCGACCTGGGGCACGGTAAAAAGAACTGTATTTGAGTAAATGCTTCGCTCGCGTTTGTAGCCGAAGCCGTCGTCCCAGTTGAGCTACTCTCTGCACCTATAGTCGCCGCGAAACGTTAAAGGTTGGGGTCGGGCCGTCTGTCTCTTGTGGAAGCTCTGTCCATCTGCTGTATTATAATCCATCCAATAAAAAGAAACTCAACTGACGAGACTTCGGCGCTGCCCTAGATATCTCGGTATTGCGCTGATATCTCCGAGCCCAAACTGGATGGAGGTAAAACGATGATCGACAAGGCGACTAACTTCCTGATGCCCCACCGACACAGGCCATTGACCTTTGTCGCGGCGGCAATGCTCCTAGCGATCCCGCTCATGTTAGCCCAGACTGGCGCAGCGTTTGCCGAAGACCAGCGCTTCTATGTCGGCATAGCGGTCCCAGTGGAACAGCTCAATGCCTCCTTCGATAAAACCGTTGACAATACCGCCGAGAACACGCTGGTGCCCGAGCCACGCAAGGGCATGGTGTTTCAGGATGGGGATTCCGCCAATACATCGGCATATGGGATCGGCCTCCTCGCCGGCTATCGCGCATCCCTCGCTGAGAGCAGTTTTTACCTGAGTGGCGAGGTCGATATTGCATTACACGGTGGCACGGTGGAGGGCCAACTCGCAGGGATCGGAGAGTCCGAAGGGCGCAATCAACTCGGGGAAAGCTGGCCCGATCACTGGTCTCTCGCCAAAGACAGAAGCTACGGCTTCACACTCAGGCTGGACGGCGGCTTTGGCGCGTTGCAGAATCTCTATGCACTCGCAGGCATCCGCCGCGCTGAGGCCCAGTTTACGACTCGCTATTACGGCTGCTTGGATGCCAGTCCGTGTTCATCGGCCGAGGATACTCCCAACTTTGTTTCCGGAACAGACAGCCGCGATTTGGATTTGCAAGGGTGGACGGCCGGCCTCGGTTTAGAAAAGGCGCTCGGGCAACAACTCGCACTTCGCGCTGAAACGCGTTACACCCAGTATGCCAGTGAAAACTGGGTCACTCCATTTGACGACGTGGGCGTCACAGTCCCAGCAGTTCTGGAAGCCAACGAGACCAGCTTGTCGTTGAGATTGGCACGGTATTTCTGAGGTGCTATCGCCCTAACAGCTTTGAAAGGAGCTTGTCTTCATTCGACAGCTTGATTTGACTTAAGAGGGGGTAGAATTCAGACGACAACACTGATGAGGACGGTAAAATGGCTAAGATAGAAGGCTTGCGAATAAAAAATTTCAAAGTGCTCAAAGACGTTACGCTGGGCCGCCTGTGGAGCCAACCGAATAGCCAACCGCTTACCCCCATAACGGCGGTGATCGGCAAAAACGGCGTAGGAAAGAGCGCCCTATTCGATGCGTTCGGATTCCTCGCCGACGCTCTGAAACTAGGCGTCGAGGAGGCCTGCGACGCACGTGGGCGAGGTGGTTTCGAGAAGATTCGGACGCAGGGAGAAACAGGCCCCATCGAGTTTGAGGTGTGCTACAGAGATCATGGAAACGTCCGGCCTATTACCTATCAGATCGCCATTGGGGAGGACAGATTAGGGCGTCCTTGTGTAGTGTTAGAAAGAATGAAAGAAGATCTGGGAGATGATCGATCACTCTTTTTCCTCTTTCTTGTATTTATTGCAGGGGCCGTTTGGAGTGGAAACCAGACTGGTAAGCAAATCGATGAAACATCAGAAGGTTTCGATATTTCCGAGTTTGATGAATCACTAAAAGAAAAAAAAGAATTCAAAGATGCCGACCTCATCGCATTGGAGGACCAGCGCAAGCTCGGCATTGCTACGCTCGGTGCTTTAAAACAACACCCGCGAATTTCCGCTTTTCGCCGCTTCATCGAGGGATGGTATCTCAGTTACTTCACTCCTGACGCAGCCCGCAGCCTGCCGCTGGCCGGCCCACAGAGCCGTCTCAACATCCATGGCGATAACCTCGGCAACGTCGTGCAATTCATGGAGCGTGAACATCCACGGCGTTTCCAAGCTATTCTAAAAAAGATCGCTGAGAAAATTCCGGGCATAGACCTGATCGATACCGAAAAAACCAATGACGGTCGGTTACTGCTTAGGTTTAACGACAAAGGCTTTCAGGATCCATTTTACGCCCAGCAAGTGTCCGACGGGACGCTCAAGGTATTCGCTTATCTGTTGCTGCTCAAAGATCCGAGCCCACCCCCATTCCTCTGCATTGAAGAGCCAGAAAACGGCCTATATCACAAGCTCATAGAAACTCTTGCCAACGAATTCCGCGAACATGCTAGGGCCCGCAGCGGTTCACAAGTTTTTGTCACGACGCATCAGCCATACTTTGTCGATGCGTTAGAGCCGCAAGAAGTCTGGATACTGGAAAAAGGTGAGGATGACTTTACGA
>JAPOYQ010000077.1 GCA_026706505.1 Gemmatimonadota bacterium | reverse complement strand
CACCGACGTCGTCGAGTTGGCCGCGGCGCTTGAGTTCCTCGGTCAAGGTTAGCTGATCGACCGCTGTGCCCCGCTCAAAAAGGTCGGTCATGGCCGCGAATATCCGGCGGTGGGGGGCGTGGGAGAAACAGCTTTCGTCGAGGATTTCAACGGCGCGGACGATGGGCCGCTGCTCTAGCATCATCGCCCCGAGCACAGCTTGCTCGACTTCTACGGCCTGCGGCGGCATCCGCCCGAGATCTTGACCACCATTTGGACTCTGGGTCATAGTGTGGTAATCCTGAATGATTGAACGATCCGAACTGCGGATCGTCTTGTTTCTACTATTCTGCGTCCATCTGCGGATAGATCCAAAAACTTAGAGATCGACCCCATCGTAGAGCTTCCGCACCCGCTTCATGTCTTCCCAAGTCGGGCGCTTCCACTGGGAGTTGCGCAAGAGGGCCGCCGGGTGGTACGTGGCCACCAAGGGGATGCCCTCGTAGTGATGATCCTGGTCTCGCAAGCGGCCCATGGGCTCGCTGCTACGGAGCAAGGTCTGCGCGGCAAAGCGGCCCAAGGTGCAGATGACGCGGGGCTGGACGATTTCGATCTGGCGCTTGAGATACGGTTCGCACTGCTCGATCTCATCGGGCAAGGGGTCGCGGTTATTCGGCGGGCGGCACTTGAGTATGTTGCAGATATAGACCTCGTCGCGGGACAGACCCATGGCCTCAATGATCTTGGTCAGCAGTTGACCGGCTTTCCCCACGAAGGGCTGACCCGCGCGGTCTTCCTCGGCTCCTGGAGCCTCGCCAATGAACATGATGCCGGCCGCAGGGTCGCCGCTGCCAAACACAAAGTTCTGCCGCGTCGCGCCCAGCCGGCAGCGGGTGCATTCGCAAATCTGCTGGCGAAAGGCCTCTAGGGTATCAACTGCTGGTTCCTCTGCCTTATGCTCCACAACCGCCTCCGGTACTGTAAACTGGGTTCCCTCAAAAGCCACTAAATCGGACAGATAGCGCCGAGCTTCGGCCAGCACGTCCTCGTTCCGCTCTTCCATGGCGACATCCTCGCTCAGTACGGGTTAAACTCCCCGCCGCGCCCGCACCCAGTCGAGGATGCGGTCGGCGACCGCGGACTTGCTCAACAGGGGCAGAGCTTCCTCTTGGCCCTCAACGTCGATCAGGGTAACGCGATTGGTGTCGCCAGCGAAACCAGCCCCCTCGTCGTTGAGCATGTTGAGCACGATTAGGTCGCCCCCCTTGCGCGCCAGCTTCTCCCGCGCCCGCTCCAGCCCTTTTTCCGTCTCCATCGCAAAGACGACCAGCAACCGCTGGCCCTTGCACTGACCCAGCCCAGCGGCAATGTCCGGGTTTTCGACCAACTCGATGGAACTGGACGCCGCGCCGCGCTTGATCTTCTGCTCGGCCACCTCCTTGACGCGGTAGTCGGCCGGGGCCGCCGCCAAAATCGCTCCATCTACTTGCTCAAACAAGGCTTCTACCGCGCGCTGCATGTCGCGCGTCGAGCGCACCAACTGCCGTTCCACACCAGCGGGCGCGGGCAGGGCAGTCGGCCCGGAAACCAGCCACACGCGCGCCCCACGCGCAGCAGCACGCTCGGCTAGCGCGTAGCCCATCTTGCCCGACGAGCGATTGGAAATAAAGCGCACTGGATCGAGATCCTCGACCGTGGGACCGGCCGTTACCAGCAACTTCAACCCATCCAAGTCGCCGCTGAAATGCGCTGCTATCGCTGCGACTAATTCCACCGGCTCGGGCATCCGCCCGCGGCCAACTACACCCGACGCCAAAGGCCCTACTCCCGGGTCGAGCAGGTGGAACCCCCGCTGCGCCAAGGTCTGCACATTGGCCTCGACCGCGGCATTGGCGAACATGTTCTCTTCCATCGACGGCGCCAGCAGGACGGGCGCGTCCGCGCACAACAACACCGAGGTGAGCAGATCGTCGGCCAATCCGCCGGCTATGCGCCCCAAGCAGTGCGCCGTAGCCGGAGCCACTAAAATCAAGTCGGCCCACTCGGCCAACCCCACGTGCAGAACGGGAAATTCCGCATCGCGGCTGAACAAATCGCTGTACACCACGTGGCGGGAAAGCACCTCCAACGTCTTGGGCGCGACACACTCGCCTGCTGCGCGGGTCAGCACTACCCGCACCTCAGCCCCTTCAGCCGTCAACAACCGCACGATTTCCGGCGTCTTGTACGCGGCAATGCCGCCGGTAACCCCGAGCAGGATATTGCGGCCCTGCAAGCTCATGGCTGATCGAGGCGCGCCAAGATGTGCGCGCAGGCGGCTTGGGGACCGCAGCCCTCGGTATCGACGACCAAGTCGTACACCGACAAGTCGCTGATGGTGATTTGGTGATGCGCGGCATAGCGCTGGGCTTCAGACGCCTCGCGCTGGCGCGTTTCCGCGAGGGCCTGCGCCAGCGGCTTGCCCTCGCGCTGCCCCACGCGCTCAGCCCGCACGGCAAGCGCCGCTTGCAGCCAAACCTTGAGGGCTGGAAGGTGGTGCCGCTGGGCCATCCAGCCGGTGAGCCTCCCTTCGACGACGACCGGTGCGCACGCCCGCGCTTGCTCAACCAAGCGTTCGTCGAGCTGGCGGTCGATGCAGCCATCGGCTTCGGCCCGCTGGCCAAACTCGGCCAAGCTCACGCCCGCCTCTTGGGCCAGCCGCCGAAAGACAGCCCCGGCGTTGACATAGGCCCAGCCCAACCGCGCACACAACCGGTCGCACACCGTAGTGGTGCCGCTGCCGGCCAAGCCGCTGATGGTGATGATTTGCACGGATGCCATGAATGCCCTCACGCCAAATTTTGCACCTGCTCGCGCAGCCGCTCAATCTCTTCTTTGATCTCGACTACCCAATGGGCGATCTCGGCGTCTGCGGCCTTGGTGCTGATAGTGTTGGCTTCGCGGTGCATTTCCTGCAAGAGAAAGTTCAAGCGCTTCCCCATTTCGCCGCCCTGTGCCAAGGTATCGAGGAACTGAGCGTTGTGGCTGCGGAAGCGGACGATTTCCTCGACGATGTCGCTGCGCTCGGCGATCAGGGCAATCTCCGTGGCGAGGCGATCTTCGGCAACCTCTCCGAGCGTGAGCAGGGCGGCGATCTTTTCCCGCAGCCGCTCGGCGACCTGCCCACGAGTCGCCTGCGCTCGCTCGGCCACGCGCTCCAGCAGAACTCCCACCGCCTCGACGCGGGCGCGCAAGTCCGCGGCAAGGGTATGTCCCTCGGCCTCGCGCATGGCCACTAATTCGGCCAGCGCTTGGTCCAACCCCACCCGCAGCACCTCTTGCGCGACCGCGCTATCCAACTCTGTGGCTTGGACCCGAAAGAGATTGGGCAGCTTCGTCAGCAGCACCCGCTCGATCCCCACATTGAGCTGCTCTAGCCTCTTGAAGCGAGCAAAAAACGCCTTGTGCAGCGGCATCGTAGCCCGACTCTCCGCAGCTTCGATCTGAGCCAATTCAGCTAGCCTCCGTAGCTGGGCTAGATAGTGCTTGGCCGCTTCCTCGTCTAACTGGGGCAGGGCCTCGGGCTGGTTTTCTTCTTCCCAAGCGATGTGCGCGTTTATTTTGCCGCGACTGACCTGCGCCTGAATCCGCTCGCGGATGGCTAGCTCAAAGGGCTGGAGATCAGCCGGGCAGCGCACCTGTATGTCGAGGTAGCGGCTGTTGACCGACCGCAGTTCGACGGCGAGCCGCAAACCCCGCCGCTCGGCCGTAGCGCGGCCAAAGCCGGTCATGCTGTGGATGGGAGCTCGCTCGGTCATAATTGGTTCTCGTGGGGTTGAAGTTACACCTAAGGAAGGTCGTTAAGGAGTAAATCCGATGCAAGAGAGATCGCGGCCTCAGCGGCCTGGGTCCACGGCAATGCGGACGATGGACGAAAAGCCGTCGAGCCGCGCCAGGGTCTGACCCTCGGGCGCGAATTTCAACAGCGCGTTGCCGGTCGCAATCCAAACCCGCTGCTGCACCGCGTCGAAGGACAGGGCGCTACCCCTAGGCACGTTGGTCCAGTGCTGCTCCAAGGTCCCGTCAGCTGAGAAAACCGCCAGATCCCGTTCCCCCAACACCCAGCAGGCACCGCTCGCACCATCCACGGCCAAACCCACAGCTGCGGCAAAAGGCAACTCCACGTCGAGGACGGTACCCGTACGGTGCAATCGCATCAAGCTATGCCCTTCACCACCCAATAACCACACATCCCCCTCCGCACCCGCCGCCAGCGCCTCGGGGGCCGCCAGCGCGTGGAATTCAGCGGCGCGGGTACCGTCGGTCTGATAGAACAGCACTCGGCCTTGGGCTTGGTCGGCGATCCAGCAGCCCCCGGCCTGCGCGGCCAATGCCACGGGCTGGGTAAAGGTAGCATCGACCGGGAACAGGGCGAGCGAATCGACTGCGTCTAAAAAAAAGAAAAAGACTCGCTGCCGCTCCGCATCGGCCAGCCAGCCAATCCGCGCGTCGGCGTCAATGGCCAAGGCACCGGGCGTCTCCACAGCCGCGGCCAAGGTGGCCAACGCGCCGTCTTCCGCAATTCGGTACAGCCCAGCAAACCCCCGGTCGCTGACCCAGCACGAACCATCGGCCACGTCGAGGGCGATCGTCGCCAAGTCGAAAAAGCGCCCTTGGGCAAAATGCGCACTGCGCGCATCTGCGCTGATTTTCCACACCAACCCGGAGTGGCGGTCAGCCACCCAAGCGATTTCCGGGCCGGGCGTAGCAGACACGGGCCTGCCGCTAGGGCGTTCGTCTTCCCCGGCGATGAGCAAGCTGAGTTGGTACTCGTAGTGCATCCCGTTCTGCAACCCAGCGTCCGAGTACGCGGTCGCGTCCGGCACCAGAACCGGAGA